>JAYWHQ010000254.1:0-12981 GCA_043777655.1 Allobosea sp.
GTCGCGCCGTGCAGCAGGAAGCCGACAGCAGAACGTGGCGAGGCATGCCAGTGCCGCACCTGATCGGAGACGGGCAGCACAGCCTCATGGCCAGCCAGCGGCTCGCGAATGATGTTGGAAAAAAAGCCTGAAGCCGCCTTGTTGGGCAGGCCCGGCCGCACGCAGACGGTCGGCAGGCGGATGCCGATGCCATCCATGAAGCCGCGACGGGTGTAGTCCGCCAGCAGCAGCTCGCCGATGGCCTTTTGCGTGCCATAGCTCGTCAGTGGCGTGAGGTGGAACTCGTCCGAAATCTTGTCATGGAAGGGCGCACCGAACACGGCGATGCTGGAGGTGAAGAGCACGCGCGGGCAGTAGCCGCCGCCCTGTGCGCGGATCGCCTCGAACAGGAAGCGCGTGCCATCCAGATTGATGCGATAGCCCTTGTCGAAATCGGCCTCCGCCTCGCCCGAGACGATGGCGGCCAGATGCACGATCAGATCAGGCCGGCCAGCCACCAGCTTCTCGGCTTCGCCCGGCAGCGAGACATCTGACACGACCGGATGGAAGGCAAAGCTGGCGCCCGCAGGGGCCTTGGCCGCCACCACATCCTGTGCCGTGATGGTGTGCACCGCCCGGCCGCCCAGCCCGCCATCGGCTGCCAGCCGTTCGATGAATTTGCGGCCGACCATGCCAGCCGCGCCCAGAACCAGGATATGCATCAGATCTGTTCCTTCAACCGTTCAAAGCGCGAAGCCGCCATCGACGAGATGGATCTGGCCGGTGGTGTAGGTGGCCTCATCGGAGGCGAGATAGACGGCCAGCATCGCCACTTCTTCCGCCGTGCCCAGCCGCCCCATGGGCTGGCGATCAATGAACATCTGGCGCGCTTCCGCCAGCGACTTGCCAGTCGATTTCGCCAGATCGGCGATCCGGCCATCCAGCGAAGGCGATTGGATGGTGCCGGGGCAGATCGCGTTGGCGCGCACACCCTGCCGGATGTAATCGGCAGCGACCGCCTTGGTCAGGCCAATGACGGCGGCTTTCGTCGCGCCATAGACATAGCGGTTGGGAATGCCGCGCACCGAGCCTGCGCCCGAGGCAATGTTGACGATGGAGCACGAAGCGCCAGCCTTGCCCTTCTCCAGCATGCCGGGCACGAACGCCCGGATCATCCGGTGCATCGAGCGCACGTTGAGGTCGAAAGCGAAGTCCCATTGTTCATCGGTGCAATCCAGCACGGTGCCGTGATGCACGACACCGGCACAGTTCACCAGAATGTCGATGGGACCCAGCCTGGCAGCAAAAGCCTCGACAGCCCTGTTGGAACAGACATCGAGCTTCAGCCTGCGCGCCTTGGGGATGGCATCAAGCTTTGCCCGGTCCAGGTCAGTGGCGATCACGGTTGCGCCCTCGGCCACCAGCGCCATGGCGATGGCCTGGCCGATGCCGGCGCCCGCCGCCGTGACCACGGCAATCTTGCCCTTCAAGCGTTTTGTCATCTGCTGGCCCCCTCACCATTCGGCATCTGTCGTGTGCCTTGGCTCGCATCATGCGCGATTCTGCGGCAAAGCCAGCGCTCTTTCAGGGCACGTGGCCATGAAGCTGTCGCATGTCAGCAGGGCACTTCAACCTGTCTTTCACATTGGTTGCGCAAAAAACTTTGCACTGCACGCGCCAGCGCGTATCGTCCTCTGCAATGCACCAAAGGTGCGCTCCGGTGGCAGCGTGGCTACCGCTTGAGGGGCGCGGTCTTGGTCAAGGAACGGGACAGAAAGCTTTCATGGCCAACGAAAAAGAACCGACCGTCATCAAGAAATATGCCAATCGCCGCCTCTACCACACAGGTACCAGCACCTATGTCACCCTTGAGGATCTGGCGGGTCTTGTGCGCGGCGGCGAGGATTTCGTGGTCTATGATGCCAAGAGCGGCGAAGAAATCACCCGCTCGGTGCTGGCACAGATCATTTTTGAAGAAGAGAACAAGGATGGGCAGAACCTCCTGCCCGTCGCTTTCCTGCGGCAGCTGATCCGCTTTTACGGCGACAGCATGCAGTCCCTCGTGCCGCGTTATCTCGAATTTTCGATGGACCATCTGACCAAGGACCAGAACCAGTTCCGCGACCATGTCACGAAGGCGTTCGGTCTGGAGTCAATGGACAAGTTGCAGGCGCAGACACGCGCCAACATGCAGATGTTCAGCGAGTCTTTCCGGCTGTTCAACCCGTTTCTGGCAGCAGCGGCACAGGCAAAGGCTGCCGAGACCAGGGACGAGAGCGAGATGGACGGGCTGAAGCGCGAGCTGAACGAAATGCGCGAGCGGCTCGACAAGCTGGCCAAGAAGGGCTGAGCGAGAGCTGCGCCTGCACAATTTCCGGCAATACAACGGCGGCCTCCAGTGCCGCCGTTTTTCGTCAGGCCACCGCGCGCACAGGCGCAACCGGGCGCTGCCAGAGCATGGCGCGGCCAACCAGATGGCCCTGCAGGTAGGTCACGCCCCAGTCGATCAGCATGTCTGCGGCGACCTGGTCATCGACCCATTCGGCGACGGTCTCCACATTGAGATGGCGCGCAAGGTCGAGCAGGGTGCGCACAAAGAACCGGTCGTCCGTCGAGCGGCGCAGGTTCTGCGTGAAGGCGCCATCCAGCTTGAGGATGTCGATCGGGAAAGCGCGCAGATGGCGCAGCGAGGTGTGGCCTGCGCCAAAATCGTCGATCGCCACGCGGGCGCCCTGACCCTTGATGCGGTTCAGGAGGGCCGCGATCCGGTCCGGATCGTCAATGGTTGCGGTCTCGGTGACCTCGACAATGACGCGGCAGGCGCAGTCCGGCGCCTGACTTGTCATGGCCATGAAGGCCTCGATCCATTCCGGCTCGCCCAGCGAACGCGGTGATACGTTCAGCGACAGTTTGGCAGAAGGGTCCGCTGCCAGAACCTCCATTGCCAGTTCCAGCACACGGTGGTCGAAGAGACGCACAAGGCCACGACGCTCGAGCACAGGCACCAGGTCAGCCGGCTGGAAGAAGGTGCCATCCGGCCGCTCAACCCGCAGCAGGGCCTCATGGAACCCGACCTCGCCCGAGCGGGCATGCACCACCGGCTGAAGCGCCAGCTGAACGCGCCGGTCGTTGAGTGCGGCAATGGCCGTCATCTCGATGGCCTCGGGCTCGACCTCGGTGCTGCGCTGGATGATCTTGCGGGCGACGACGGCCGATTCGACGCCGCCGATCTTGGCATCGGACAAGGCGTGTTCGGCTGCCGTCAGCATGGCGCCGCCATGGCGTGTCAGGCTCGGTGCGTGCGCTGCACCGACGCGGAGCCGGATCAGCGCAATGCCGCGTGCGGTCTCGATGGCGGATTTGGACACGGCCCGGATGAAGCGGCGGGCGGCAGCCTCGATCTGCGGCGCAGGGCATCCCACCAGCGTGATCGCGAAACGGTTGCCCGAGTAACGCACGAGCTGGTCACGGCTGCGCATGACCGAGCGCAGGCGGTCCTGCACCACGGAAATGATCTCGTCAGTGGCCTCATGGCCGAAATCGTCGTTCAGCCGCGCGAGTTCGTCGATGGAGCCGATCAGCACCACCACACTGCGCTTGCCGGGCAGATGTTCGGCCAGCGAGGCTTCCAGCCGCTCGACCAGCGCCATGCGGTCGCACATCTCGCGCCCGGCATTGGTCAGTTCCTCGTCGCGCACCGGGCGCTCGATGCGCAGCACGCCGCGTGCGCGCGCGGGGCGGCCATCATTGCCGGTGAACCAGCGACCCGTATCCTCGATCCACATCTTGCGATTGCCGAGCGCTGCCGCATAGCGCGTGCGATAGACCACGCCCTCGCCTGAATCGGCGCTGTTGGATTCGACGATGGCGTCATAGCGGCTGCGGCCACTGCCGGGCTCGACAAGACGGGCAAAAGCCAGTCCCTTGCTCATGGCCTCCGGCGGAATTTTTCCCAGCACTTCTGCGGCACTCGGGCCCCAGATCAGCTCATCCGAGCGCATGTCCCAGCTGTAGACCACCTCGCCGATCGAGGAGAGCAGGCTGCACGGGTCCATCACACCATCGTCCAGGCGCGGCATCAATGAGGTCGGGCCGGATGAGGCGGAGGACATGGCAGGCATCTTTCCCTTTGTGCCAGAGGCACTTGACACATGATCGCGGCATGCGGCGCCGGACCATGCGGAGCGTTTTGTGGCCAGGCTCGCGGCTGAAAGCGAAACCATCCTGAATCGTTCCGAAATGATGCACTTTTGGGCGTTAAAACGGGGTTAACGCTCGCTTAACTGATGGCACATCGCTTGCGACTTCAGCACCAGGACAGAGGAACTGTCCCGGAGCAGGACAATGACCGAGCGCTTTCATGATGCCGATGCCAGCCCTTTTGCGACCATGGCGGCGCTGATGCCTTCGGTGTTTCTGGTCCAGCAGGCGGCAAGCCAGGCGGGCATTGGCCCCTATCGCGACAAGGGCCGCGCCGCACCCCGTCAGGGCGCTGCAATCTATGGCGCCGTCTCGGTCTGTGATGGCTGGGTGATTTCCCACCAGACGCGCCGCGTGGCCTGAACCACGCAACATTCCTCATGCCCGTCCAGACATGAAAAAGGCCGGTCCCTGAGGACCGGCCTTTTCAAATTCACGCGCCAGCCAGAAGCGCTCAGGCGTCCTGCTTGGCCTTCAGCACCTGACGGCCGCGATACATGCCGCTTTTCAGGTCGACATGGTGCGGGCGGCGCAGCTCGCCAGAGTCCTTGTCTTCGATATAGGTGGGCTGCTTCAGCGCATCGGCAGAACGGCGCATGCCGCGCTTGGACGGCGAGGTTTTTCTCTTTGGAACGGCCATGTCTTACTCCATCAATCCATTGTCAGAGCAACTGCCAGCCTCATGCCTCGGCAGCCCGCACAACAATGTCAAAATTCCTGTGAGGCCGGTGCTTTACACAACTGGAGCGGACAAGGCTAGAGGGTTTGTCATCTGCCTGTCAGGTTGTTGGTAATTTTTCAGCGCAACGGCCCCAGACAGCCGACATCGAGACCCGTTGAATCCATTCTTGCGAGCAGGGCACGGCTCAACCCGCGCAACTGCGGGCCGGGCTGGGCAGGGTTGCGCAAGAGCGGATTGGGCAGGGCGCGCGCCAGCCTTGCAGCCTCGACCTTGTCCAGCTGTTGGGCCCTTTTGCCGAAATTGGCCTGGGCCGCAGCCTCGGCGCCGTACAGCCCCTCGCCCCATTCGGCAATGTTGAGATAGACCTCGATGATACGGCGCTTGGACCAGACGAGATCGATCCAGACAGCAATCGGCAACTCCAGAGCCTTGCGAATATAAGACCGGCCCGGCCAGAGAAAGATGTTCTTGGCCACCTGCATGGTGATGGTGGAAGCCCCGCGCGACGGGCTGCCCTCAGACAGCACGGCGCGCAACTCGCCCAGATCAATGCCATGATGAACACAGAAGCGCTGATCTTCCGAGGCAATCACGGCACGGACAAGCTGCGGAGACATCTGTGCAAGTGGCACATAGTTCCGCTGCACGGCTTGCCCGGTCAGCCAGCGCCCGAGCATCAGCGTCGAGGGCGGTGGCACGACCGCAAAAAGCAGTGTGCCAAACAGGGGCCAGCCGATCAGGAGCGCCGGCAACCAGAGCAACGCCCTGCGCCAGCCTGGACGCTTGCGCGGCAAGGGGCGGTCGACATCGGCCGGGCGGGGCGAGGGTTGTTCCATGACGCCAAGGCTTGACCGGCCTTGGTGGCTCCGGCAAGTCACGATTCAAGGCTCAGCCAGACCGGAGCCTGTTTCTTGGCGCGGGAGCAAGGCTGACCATGTTGGACCAGAGCTTCAGCGCCCGTGTTTCAGCCAATGCGCAGGCCGTCGAGGCGCTGCTGGATGAGTGGCTAGGCAGCGGTTTGCGCAAGGGCGAAATCCATCGTCCCGAGCGCTTGCTGGCAGCGATGCGCCATGGCGCGATGGGCGGCGGCAAGCGACTGAGGCCTTTTCTGGCCATCGAGACGGCGACCCTGCTCGGGGGCGATGCGCGACAGGCCCTGCGCGCCGGCACCGCCCTGGAGCTGGTTCATTGCTATTCGCTCGTGCATGACGACTTGCCAGCGATGGACAATGACGATTTGCGCCGTGGCCGCCCGACCGTGCACAAGGCGTATGACGAGGCAACAGCCATTCTGGCGGGCGACAGCCTGCTGACGCTGGCTTTCGACATGATGGCTGACCGCGCCACCCACCCTTCAGGCGCGCGCCGTGTCGCGCTTGTTGCCTGTCTGGCGCGCGCGGCTGGCCTGGGTGGCATGGCCGGTGGGCAGATGCTGGATCTGGCGGCAGAGGGACGTTTCGCCGATGGCAAGCCCGCAAAACTGAAACCAGCCGCGATCCGGCGCCTGCAGGCGATGAAGACGGGCGCGCTCATGGTCGCCAGCGTCGAGATCGGTGCGATCGTGGCTGGGGCCCCTGCTGCCCAGCGCAAGGCGCTGCTGGCCTATGGCCGAGCCTTGGGTGCGGCCTTCCAGGTGGCGGATGACATCCTCGATGTCGAGGCCTCCTCTGAGGCCATGGGCAAGGCCACCGGCAAGGATGCAGGGGCTGGCAAGGCCACGCTGGTCACGGCGCTTGGCCTGGCAGCCGCAAAGACCGAGCGCGACCGGCTGGTGAGCGAAGCAACCGCTGCGCTGGCCATGTTCGGCGCCAGTGCAGACGGCTTGCGGCAGGCCGCACTTTATGTGGCGCAACGCAGCAGCTGATGCCACCAGTCCAGATGCTCACCAACAGCAGGACGGCCCTCGCAAACCCGAATGGCCTTGCAGGAAACCGGTATCAAAAATTTTTGAACATCATCCAAAAGTCAGACGCGGCAGCCACAAGACCATTTCAGGCCAGAGGATCATGAGAACAGCCATGACAATCATTGAGGCGAAGAATGGCAATGTGCCTAAAAAAACGTCATTTATGGAACCTTCGCGCCGGACAGCCTGAATGACATAAAGCGTCATGCCGACGGGTGGCGAAATCAGCGAGATCTCGCACATCAGCACGATGAACACGCCGAACCAGACTGGATCGACACCGACGCTCGCAACCAGCGGGAACACGATAGGAACGGTGCCGACCAGCATCGGAAGCGTCTCGAAAAAGACACCAAGGATCAGATAAAATGCCAACAGGACGAACAGCAATTGCATCTGTGTCGTGCCCAGGCTGGCCACAAAACCGGACAAGGCCTGGGTCACCCCGAGCAAACCCATCACGAAGTTGAGGTAGAAAGCCACCGCGAGGATCAGGATGCTCATCGAAGTGAGACAGACGGTCGCAAGAAAGCATTGATGCAGCATGCTGACCGAAAGCTTGCCATGCAGCGCAGCAATGGGAAGCGACAGAATGACGGCCAACGCCGCTGACTCTGTTGGCGTTGCCCAACCGGTATAGATCGACCCCATGATAACTGCGAAGATAAAGCATGGCGCGAGCAGCCCCGTCAGACGACGCAGGCGAACCGGCAAAGGATCGAGTTTTTCCTCAGAGGCGGCAAGATCACGGCGGCTGAGCGAGATGATGACAATTGTCAGCATGAAAATCCCGGTCATGATCAGGCCCGGCACGACGGCGCCGGCATAGAGGCGCCCGACAGATGTGTTGGTCATCGCGCCATAAATGATCAGTGCAATGCCAGGCGGGATCAGATTGCCCAGTGAAGCCCCGGCGGCAATTGTGCCAAGCACAAGTTTCTGATCATAATTTCGTCCTTTGAAGGCGGGGAGCGCAACCGTCGAAATCGTTGCCGCGGTTGCAACAGAGGAGCCCGAAACAGCGGAAAACAGCGCGGACGCACCAATATTGGTGTGGAGCAATCCACCGGGCAGGCGCGACAACCAGTCAGACAGTGCCTTGTACATCCTGTCTGTTGCACCGCCGCGCACCAGGATCTCGCCGACCAGAATATAGAGCGGGATCGACAGCAGGATTGTGTCATCCATCGATCCCCACATCTGGTTGCCGAACGCATTGACGATCGGGTCACCAAGGTAGAGCCACGCACCCAGCAGACTGACGGCAAACATCACGGTGGCCACATGCAGGCCAAGGAACATCAGGCCTATCATCATCAGAAAGCCAAGACCGGCGGTCGTGATTGTGATCATGGATCGGCTTTCCCGCGCACCTTCAGCGCATCGACTTCGCGGTCGATCTCTTCATCAAGGCTCGGAGGGCCATAGAAATGCTCGATGGCCGTATGATCCTGCCGCACAAGCAGCCAGACAGCATGAAGCCCGAAAGCGCTGGCCACCGCGGCAAACAGCGCCAAACCGGCAATCCACAACCCCTGCGGTATCCACATCGGGGTCTGCAGCGGTGATGTCGACCTGCTCTTGAACTCGATGCTTTCAAGCAGGATCGGCACACCCTTCCACAAGATGAAGATGGCCATCAAGGCCAAGGTCACCATCGCCGCCACGTTGAGCACCGCGCGAGGAGACGGCCCGAGTTTGACAATCAGGAAGTCGATCCGGGTGTGAGCCCGCATGACCAGTGCATAGGAAAACCCGACACCGCTCACAACCGCCAGCGTGTAGCCGCTGACCTCATCTACGCCTTGCAACGAGAAGCCGAAGAGCTTGCGCCCAACGATTTCCACAAAGGTGAAGCCCGATATGACCAGAAGCCACCATCCACAGGCGATGGCAGCAAGCCGTGCGATCGGCTCTACAGAAACCGCGACGGGATTTCTCGAACGACCTGTCGTCAATTGATGACGAGCCCGGTCACCTTGCCGACCGTATCATTCCAGGTTTTCGTGCAGGCCGGGTCGACCCGATTGCAGGATTCCTTCCAGATCGGCAGCACAACCGCCGAAACGGCCGCCTTGATCCTCGCTGCATCACCCGCGCTGACGTCAACCATGGTCATCTTGAACTTCGTATTTTCCTTGCAAGGCTCAGCCCCGACGTTGCAGTTGATCGCATCACCATTTGAGGTGATCGCAAGTTCCCACATCAAGTCTTCCATCTTCTTGAATTCGCCGGAGATTTTCTGTTGCTCGCTGGCCGGAAGCTTGTTCCAGTAAGCCAGGTTCATGAAGTGCCCCTGCACCGAACCGGAAACCGATAGCGGAAGGAAATGGGTCGTCACTTCGGGCCATTTGCCGGCATTGCCGGAACTTGGCGACGTCACGCCACAATTGGCAACGCCACGCTGGAGCGCCGGATAAACCTCGGAAAACGGCAAAGTTACCGGCGTGGCGCCGAGATTTTGAATCAGGGCTGCCATCGAGGGTGTAAACGAGCGGACCTTCAGGCCCTTCAGGTCGTCGAGTGACTTGATCGCGGTGTTGCAATAGAAGACCTGCGGACCGAAGGGCCACAAAGTCAGGACTTTTGCGCCGAACTTTTCCTGCAGTCGCTTGTCGAAAACATCGCGGTAGGCATCGACGACCTTGCGCAACTGCGCCATGTCAGTCGCCACCCCGACCAGATCGATGCCTTCAAAGAAAGGATCATCGCGGCTCGCCATACCGATCTGAACAGACATCACATCGAACGCACCGGACCGCAACAAGCGCAGGGCATCTGCTGCCTGGACACCCAGAACATCCATCGGATTATAGCTGGCAGCCAAATTCATCCCGGTATTCTTCGCAAGTGCATCGAAGAACGGGCGCTCGATGCTGTTCACATGCTTGGCATTGGATGAGAAATTTCCTGCAATGCGCATCGTCGTCGGTGACTGGGCAAGGACCGAGCTTGCAGACATGAGGCCGACGGCAAGAGCTAAAACCAGACGCATTTTCATGGAGGATCCTTTTCCGCTTGGCATGAACGAGGCCGGAGTCGACCATGCATGTTGCGTGCCGCTGAACTCGAGCAATTTTTATGCCAGGAATCAGGCGTGCAGGGTCATTTCCTCGAAATGCCGGTATTGGGATTCACCTCAACACCCTCAGAAATCCGGGTGTTGGCGACAAGGTGCGCGCCAAACTGCGTGAGTTCACGCCTTCAGACCGACACCTGCGTGCCGACCTCCACCACGCGTCCGGTCGGAATCTGGAAGAAGCTGGTCGCGTCCGAGGCATTGCGGGCGAGACCGATGAACAGCTTGTCTTGCCAGAGCGGCATGCCTGATTGTGCCGCAACCTTGATCGAGCGACGCGACAGGAAAAACGAGGTCGACATGATGTCGAACTTGAAGCCCTGCTTGCGTAGCACGGCCAGCCCCTTCGGCACGTTCGGGCTTTCCATGTAGCCATAGGACATGTCGACCCGCCAGAAATCGTCCGTGATGCGGGTGAGCTTGATGCGCTCTTCCTCGCTGACGCGTGGCGTATCGGCTGATTTGACTCGCAGGATCACGTTCTTCTCGTGCAGCACCTTGTTGTGCTTGAGGTTGTGCAACAGGGCCGCCGGCGCGGTCTCTGGATCGCTGGTCAGGAACACGGCGACGCCCTTGACGCGGTGGGGTGGGCTTTTTGCCAGCATGGTCACCAGATCGAGGAAGGGCACATCGGTCTTGCGCGTCTTGGTGAAGAGGATTTTCGTGCCGCGCACCCAGGTCCACATCAGGCCGACAAGCGCAATGGCCAGCAGAACAGGCACATAGCCGCCATGGAACAGCTTCAGCATGTTGGCCGAGAAGAAGGCCAAGTCGATAATGAGGAAGGGCAGCACAACAGCCGCCGTCACCCATGGGTTCCACTTCCAGCCCTTCCAGATCACGATGAAGGCAAGGATCGCGTCCACTGTCATCGCGCCGAACACGGAGATGCCATAGGCATTGGCCAGGTTTGACGAGGAGCGGAACGTCCAGACCAGCGCCAGCACGATGACCAGCAGGATGGTGTTGATGCGCGGAATGTAAATCTGGCCCGACGTCGTTTCGGACGTGTGGCGGATCTCCAGCCGCGGCAGCAAACCAAGCTGGATGGCCTGCCGTGTCAGTGAGAAGGCACCGGTGATGACGGCCTGGCTCGCGATGATGGTGGCGACAGTCGCCATGATGACCAGCGGCAGGATCAGCGGCTCGGGCGCCAGCTTGTAGAACGGATTGTCGATGGTCGTGGGGTCTGACAGGATCAGCGCACCCTGGCCGAGATAGTTGAGCCAAAGCGCCGGAAACACCATGAAGATCCAGGCGCCGCGAATGGGGCCACGGCCGAAATGGCCCATGTCGGCATAGAGCGCCTCGGCACCCGTGACAGCGAGGCAGACGGTTCCAAGGACCGCCAGCGAGACGCCGGGATGATCGACAAAGAAGCGCAGGCCCCAATAGGGGTTGATGGAGGCAAAGACGCCGGGATCATCCATGATGTGGTAGACCCCAAGCGCCGCCAGTGTCGTGAACCAGACCAGCATCACCGGGCCGAAGAGTGCCGCCACCTTGCCGGTGCCATAGCCCTGCACGGCAAACAGGCCGATCAGGATCACCGAGGCGATGACCACCACATAGTCTGCCGAGCCAGGGATGACGAGTTTCAGCCCTTCCACAGCAGAGAGCACCGAAATGGCAGGCGTGATGACGGCATCACCATAGAACAGCGCCGCGCCCGCCATGCCAAGAAACAGCACCATGTTGTTGGATCGGCCAAGCGCGCGCTGCGCCAGAGCCACCAGAGTCAATGTGCCGCCTTCGCCATTGTTGTCGGCGCGCAGCAGCAGCACGACATATTTCAGCGTCACTACGGTCACGAGCGACCAGAGGATCAGCGACAGCACGCCGATGACGATGTCACGCGGAACACTTTTCAGCGTTCCCGAGGAGGCGCCATGGCCGCCCATGCCAAGACCCATGGCTGCATTGATGGTTTCACGCAGCGCATAAAGCGGGCTGGTGCCAATGTCGCCATAGACAACACCCAGCGCGCCAAGTGCGAGCGCGGCGAAACCGGCATGCGAATGGCTGTGTGAATGCCCTTCCGCAACAGGTGTACGACCATCATCAAGCCCCAGACGAATATTGTCGGCCTTTGCCTGATCGGTCACGGGCCCGGCGGCAGACTTTGGCGAATTCGTATCCTGGGCCATGTCTTTTCCTGTTTATGCGGCAGTGCAGCAAAACGGCGCGAGGCTCTAGCACGCATGGCACAGGGGCGATAGCGCATTTGTCATGTCGTTTGGTCAGGCATTCCATAGCGTCGATGCACATAGTCATTGACCATCGCCTTGAACTCGGCAGCAATTGCCGGCCCGCGCAAGGTGGTGGTCTTCTTGCCATCAACGAAGACAGGGGCCACCGGCGCCTCGCCCGTGCCGGGCAGCGAAATGCCGATATTGGCATGCTTGGACTCGCCCGGCCCATTCACGATGCAGCCCATCACGGCCACGTTGAGGGCTTCTACGCCTGGATAGCGGGTCTTCCAGTCCGGCATGGAAGCCATGATCCAGTCCTGGATGTCGCGCGCCAGCTCCTGAAAGACGGTCGACGTGGTGCGCCCGCAGCCCGGGCAGGCCGCCACTTGCGGCACGAAAGCGCGGAAGCCCATGGATTGCAGCAGCTCCTGCGCGGCACGCACCTCGGTGGTGCGGTCGCCACCCGGCTCCGGCGTCAGGGAGAAGCGGATCGTGTCGCCAATGCCCTCCTGCAGCAGCAGGCCGAGTGCCGCAGACGAGGACACGATCCCCTTGGTGCCCATGCCGGCCTCGGTCAGCCCCAGATGCAGCGCATAGTCACAGCGGCGTGCGAGTTCACGGTAAACGGCAATCAGGTCCTGCACGCCAGACAGCTTTGCAGAAATGATGATCTGGTTGCGCCTGAGGCCGATCTCCTCGGCACGAGCAGCCGACAGCAAGGCCGACTGCACCATGGCTTCGCGCGTGATGGCACGGGCGTCGCGGGGCCGTGCCAGCAGCGCATTCTGGTCCATCAGCACCGTCAGCAATTCCTGATCGAGCGAGCCCCAGTTGGCACCGATGCGCACAGCCTTGTCATGCCTGGCGGCCAGCTCGACAATCTGGCTGAACTGCCTGTCCTTCTTGTCCTTGAAGCCGACATTGCCCGGATTGATCCGGTACT
>JAYWHQ010000255.1:0-3642 GCA_043777655.1 Allobosea sp.
GTGCCGCGCGACACGGACCTGCTGCTGTCCGGCATCGAGGGCCGCGAGGATGCCGAAGGTTTCGAGTTCAGGGCCAGCGGCCAGCGCACGGGCGCGAACGGCAAGCCCTCCATCGATTACGCGAGACTGGTCGAGTTCGGCACCAAGCCCGGGCCGCGCCGCCACCGCCTGCCCTCCGGCGTGGCCAGCGCGATCAATGCCGATGGCGAATCCGTGACCGTTCGCCGCCGTGCCCCGCGTGGCAAGGGTCATCCCGGCACCGAGGCCCAGCCATATTTCTACAACTCCGCCTCCGAAATCCTGTCCGACCTCGGAGCCCGTCACCGCGAGGCCATGTTGGCCACCATTGACGCCGAGGGCCTGTCCTGATGCCGCGCATGTCCGTCAGCCGCGCCCAGTTCCTGCGCACCCCCCAGGGCGGCGGCGTCGAGTATCCTGCTGGTTATGGCGGCCCCGCTCCCGAGTGGGTCGTGGCAGCGCTCGAAGGCTGTGGCGCGGCCGTGCGCCTGCCGGGGCCTGATGCCGGACAGGATGATGCTGCCGAAACGCTTGCCGCTGCTGCAGAAGCTCCTGCATCGTCTTTTGCCACTGTCGCCGCGCCGGTGCCTGCAAACCCGGCCAAGAGCCCGCCCGAAAACCCAGTGACGCCAAGGGCATCGCGCCGTGGCTCCTGAAACCGCCTTCCTCGATGCGGTGCTGGCACACCTGCGCGGCAGCGCGGCTCTGGCGGCTCTGGTCGGTGTCCGGATCTTCGACGAGGTGCCCGCCGACGACCGCGCCGGCAGCATCGTCGAGACGCCTTATGTCTATGCCGGTCCGCTGGTTTCGACCGATGACAACGGCGTCTGCATCGACATGCGCCGCCTACGTCTCAGGCTCTACGCCGTCTCGGACGCCTTCGCCCGCCGCGAGGCCTGGGAGGTCATGCACCTCATGCGCCAGCGCCTGCGCAGCGGCCTGACAGGCGGGGCGGTTCCGTTCACGCTGCCAGCTCCGCACAGTCTGGTCAGCTGCATGTTCGGCCCGTCGGGCGACATCACAGAGCCCGAACGCCTCAAGGTCTGCTTCGTCGATCTTGTCGCCGACATCACGTCCGATGTCGTTCCGGACGTCGACTGACTGCCTGTTTTAGCTATCTCGCCCGCCCTCCTGAAAGGACATCATCATGGCCACCCAGAACATCCACCGCGGCAACGTCCTGCAGGTGTTCAATCGCATCGCCCTCGGCCCGCCAGCGGTCTATCAGTTCCTGTGCATGGCCACGACCAAGAGCATCAAGTTCGCCACCACGCTCGAGGATGCGACGGTCTATGATTGCGACGATCCGTCCAAGGTGCCGGTGCGCAAGTCGATTCCCCGGCAGCGCATGGCCGAGCTGCCGATCAGCGGAAAGGTGGATGCGCTGCGTTTCGCCACGATCAGGCTGGCCGAAGAGCAGGCCGCGCTGATCAACATGCGCATCCTGGTCGATCTGCCCCTGGCGCAAGGCGGTGGCTACTGGCAGGGCGACTGGTGGATCGAGAGCCTTGAGATCGGCTCGACCGACAACGGCATCATCACCTTCGCCGCCAGCTTCAAGTCGGACGGCCTGTTCCCCTGGACCAACGCGGCCTCGTGATGTCGCTGACCCGCATCACTGTCAGCTTTGGCGGCAAGAATCGCAACTTTGAGCTGCGTATCGGCGAGATCGCCGAGCTCGAGCGCTTGTGCCAGGCCGGTGTGGGCGAGATCACGGCGCGTGTCATGTTCGACCGGCACAAGCTGTCTGATGTGCGCGAGACGATCCGCCTGGCGCTCGAAGGTGCCGGCGCGACCCCGTTCGAGGCCACGGCGCTGGTTGAGCGCTATGTGGACCATCAGCCGCTCATGGCGTCTGTGGCGCTGGCCCAGACGATCCTGTCGGCGCTGCATCACGGCGCTGAAATCCTCAACGCCGCCCTGGCGGATGCGAACAAGGGCAGCACCTCAGGCGGTGCCTCGTCGGGGGAGCCAGCGGCCGGGGAGGATCTGGCGGCAAGGCCGGAGACCGCCGCCCCGGCGACCTTGGATTCTACCACGAACTCGGGATGATGCTGGGCTTCAGGCCCACTGACGTCGAGGCCATGGACTACCACGCGCTGGCCGCCTGCCTGCGCGCCCAGCTCGCCATGAACCGCGATCCCGATGCACCGCCAGCCCCGCCAACCGATGACGAATTCCGCGCCGCCCAGGCCCGTTACGTCGACCATGTGAACTGAAAGCAGCACCCCCATGTCCTCGCAAGCCCTGGTCCTGCGCTTCGGCGCCGACGTCGAACCCGCCAAGCGCGCCATGCGCGACCTGATGACCTCGAGCGCGGGCCAGCTCTCGACCCTGCGCGATCTCTACCAGACCAGCGCCGCCGCCTCCATGAACCCCTGGGTGCGCGGCCTGACCTCGCTGATCAGCGCCATCGGCCCGGCGAGGCTTGCCTTGCTCGGGCTGGCTGCCGTCAGCGTCGTGGGCTTCCAGACCAGCGCGGAGACGCTGAAAGAGTACACCGACCTGCTCAAGCAGGCGCAGTCCCTCGGTGTCAGCGGCGAGTTTCTGCAGGGCTTCATCAAGCAGGCCGACGCCTTTGGCCTCAAGGCCGAGGACGCCCTCAAGACCCTCAAGACCTTCCAGGAGGCATCGCGTCAAAGCTTCGACTCCAAGAGCTTTTCGGCCAACCAGTCGCCTTTGCAGACCAAGCTGGATGACGCCTTCATCGACCGACGCGGCGATGTCGGCGGTGAAGGCCGCAGGCAGTTCATCGCGGCTGGCAATGAACAGGAGCGTATTCAAGGCGTCATCAAGGCCATTGATGAACTGCTGCTTCAGGGTCAGAAGCTGGCGGCCTTTGACCTTGGGGAACTGGCCTTTGGCAAGGAGTTTGGGCGCAAGATCGTTGATCAGGTCGAACTGGGCAAGACGTCGATCGACAGCCTGGCCAGCACGGGTCTTGCGGACGGCTCGATCATCTCGAACGAAACCCTTCAGCGCGCAGCCGACCTGACAACCAGGCTGGAGGATGCTGCAAAGGAAGCGCGGGAGGGTATCAAACCTATCCTCGACGACATCGGCAAGCTGTCGGTGCCGATGTACAATGTCGGCGTGACTCTCTATGAAGGTCTTGCGTTCGCATCCAAAGGTGCAGGCGCGCTTTATGAGACCTTGAAAGGCATCGTCGGGTTGCTGGCACAGGTGCGGGTGCAGGCCGGTGCTCTGCCGCAGGGCCTGCAAGCGGGCGAGGCGGCTGTCGCCGCCCGCAATGCCGAGATGCGAGCCCGCCGCAATGCCGGCATCCGCGAGACGACACCTGAGAACGCTGCCGAGATCGAGCGCTCGCGTGTCGAGAATTTCAAGCAAAGCGAGCGCGCTGGCGTCCAGCCCGGCGACTTCACAAAAATTCCTGATGGCTCGCGCGTCGTCAACAACGCCGATCTACCGCCGCGCCGCCCTGACGGCCTCAATGAATTCAAAAACACGAAGAGGGGCGGTGGTGGCGGTGGCAAGTCCGCCTCCGAGGACCTCGACAAGATCGAGCAGTTCATCACGGCGCAGCAGAAGGCCAATGCGCTGCTGCAGGTCGAGATCGACACCTACGGCAAGGGCAATGTCGAGAAGGAGAAGGCCGTCGCGCTG
>JAYWHQ010000256.1:0-3637 GCA_043777655.1 Allobosea sp.
GACGACAGCGGTGGCCTGGGCCCTTGCCGGAATCGATTCCACAATCTTGCCGCCGCCAAAGCCAATAGCGAGGCCAAAGCCGATGACGGCTGCGCCCGCCAGCAGGGCGGAACGGTGCGAGGAAAAACGAGAGGTCAAAGCCGAACGCATCATGATCTCCGGACAGTCATGCAGGGAGATGTCCCTGCTTCATGTCGCGCACAATGCAGGCTTCCGCCTTACCGCGAGATCGAGTGCGCATGAATTTTCCGTAAGGTTCAGCTCGCGGCTTCCTGCGGCCTTGCAGCGCTTTACGCAGATCAAAGCCCTGATATGGTCTTTTGGTGGCGTGCTGTGAAATCGGGGGATTGAATTCAATGCGTTGTTTCTTTCAATGTTTTATCGCCGCATCTGCCCTCGCTGTCTGCAATGCAAATGCTGTACACGCGCAGACCAAGACCGCCTATCAGGTCGGGATCGATGTTGCGCAAAAGCGCGGTTATTCAAGCTCGGATTGCTATGCCAGGGTTTTCGCAAGGCATGCCGTCGCTGTTGTTTATCCAAGCGGTTCACGCGGCTGGTCTGCGGCATCGACGCCAGCCTACAACAACGAGTTGCGCCAGCGCTGCGGTGTCGATCGCCTTGGTGACATGGCGGCAAAGCGGCAGCAGGCACCGCGACTGGCAAGCGCGCCACAGAGGCCACTCACCTCGCGCGGCGCGGTCGAAGCGCCTCAGACACGTTCGGGTGCCTACGCAACAGGCCTGGCCATCGCGCACCAACGCGGCCACGCGGGAGCGAAGGCAAACTGCTACGCACGCGTGTTCGTCTCACACGCTTATTATCGACCGAACCCGAACAAGGTAGGTGTCGTGGGCTGGGCTGCAACCATCGGACCTGCCTATCAGGGAGAGATGTTCAGCCAGTGCGGGATCAGCAGCTGACGGCCGGCTATCGCCGCTCCTGATCCATCAGCGCGCGCAATTGATCGCGTTCCTGATCCGAGAGGTCTTGAGCGGCAGCTGGCAAAGCCGCCACCCGCCGCTGCCGCCAGACCAGCACCCCGCCCAGCGCCAGCACGGCAAATGGCCCCAGCCAGAGCAGCACTGTCCCCGTGTTGAAAGGCGGGCTCAGCAGCACAAATTCGCCGTAGCGCGCCGTGACATAGGCTTTGACGCCAGCATCACTGTCACCTGCCACCAGCCGCTCGCGCACGATCAGGCGCAGGTCGCGGGCCAAAGGCGCGTCAGAATCATCGATGGACTGGTTCTGGCAGACGAGGCAGCGCAGTCCCGCTGAGAGCGAGCGGGCGCGGGCTTCCAGCACGGGATCTTTGAGGATTTCGTCGGGCTGAACGGCGCGGGCGGGTGCGGCAAAGGAAAGCGCCAGTGCCAGCAAGGCCAAAATCGTCATCCTCGGGCTCGTCCCGAGGACCCACAATTTTTTTCTGGCATAAACAGAAGACGTGGGTGCTCGGGACAAGCCCGAGCATGACGTGAGCGTTGTGCGCACCATCGCCCTACTCCGCCGGTTGCAATTGCGCTGGCAGGCGCTTCACCTTGGCCGGCGCGCCCAGCCTGAATCGGCGGTCGGTCAGCGAGAGGAAACCGCCAATCGCCATTACGAGCGCGCCCAGCCAGATCAGCAGGATCAGCGGCTTGCCATAGGTGCGCACGCCATAGCCGCCATCGGCTTGCGGCTCGCCGAGGCTGACATAAACCTGAGACAGGCCATCCGTCAGGATGCCTGCCTCAGTGGTCTGCATGTTGTTGCGGGTGATGTAGATGCGCTTCATCGACTCGAGCGTACCCAATTCCCTGTCGCCGGAAAACACGCGGAACCGCCCGACATCCTCGCGGAAGTTCGAGCCAGTGCGCGGGTTGAGTGAGACCATTTCAAGCGCATACTTGCCAGCCGTGAAGCGCTCGCCCAGCTTCACGACGCTGATCGTCTCGGTGCTCCAGGCCGTCGCGGCAATGCCGATGACGCTGAGGCCGACACCGGCATGGGCAAGCGCCGTTCCGAAGGCCGAACGGGGCAGCCCGATGAAGCGTGAGAGAACCGCGCGTGCGCCGCTGGCACGGGAAATGACACGCTCGCCCAGATCCCAGAAGGAGCTGATGACCAGAAAAAGGCCCAGCCCGATGCCAAGCGGTGCTGCCACCGGCCCTCCCCACGTGTAAGCCAGGATCAGCACAGTGGCGACGAGGCCCAGAATGATGGCGGCCGCCATACGCTGCGCTGCGCCCAGCATGTCGCCGCGCTTCCACGCCATGCTTTGCGCAAATGGCAGCAGGATCAGCAGCGGCAGCAGCACGGGGATGAAGGTCGCGTTGAAGAAGGGTGGTCCCACCGTGATCTTCGCGCCGGTCAGGCCTTCCAACGCCAGCGGATAGAGCGTGCCGATCAGCACCGTCGCGCAGGATGTGGCGAGAAAGAGATTGTTGATGACCAGCGCGCCTTCGCGCGAAACCGGCGCAAACAGCCCGCCCTGCCGCAGCAGCGGCGCGCGCCAGGCAAACAGTGCCAGCGAACCGCCAATGAAGACGATCAGGATGCCCAGGATGAACAGCCCGCGACCGGGATCAGTGGCAAACGAATGCACCGAGGTCAGCACGCCGGACCGGACGATGAAGGTGCCCAGCAGCGAGAGCGAGAAGGTGAGGATCGCCAGCAGGATCGTCCAGACCTTCAGCGCGTCGCGCTTTTCCATCACGACGGTGGAATGGATCAGCGCCGTGCCGGCCAGCCAGGGCATGAGCGAGGCATTCTCGACCGGATCCCAGAACCACCAGCCGCCCCAGCCGAGCTCGTAATAGGCCCAGTAAGACCCCATCGTGATGCCGAGCGTCAGGAAGGCCCAGGCAGTCAGGGTCCAGGGGCGGACCGCGCGCGCCCAGACAGCATCGATGCGTCCATCGATGAGCGCGGCAACGGCAAAGGCGTAGGTGATCGAGAAGCCGACATAGCCGAGATAAAGCAGCGGCGGATGGATCGCGAGGCCCAGATCCTGCAGGATCGGGTTGAGGTCCATGCCTTCGGCAGGGGCCGGATCGACCCGCCGGAACGGGTTCGACGTCAGCAGGATGAACAGCAGGAACGCGACTGTCACCGAAGCTTGAGCCGCCAATGTGCCCGCCCGCAACCGCGTCGGCAGGCTGCGCTTTGACAGGGCGACGAGCGCGCCAAACAGCGCCAGGATGAGAACCCAGAGCAGCATCGAGCCTTCGTGGTTTCCCCAGACGCCGGTGATCTTGTAGATCATCGGTTTGGCGGAATGGGAGTTCTCGACGACGTTCTGCACCGAGAAATCAGAGGTGACATAGGCATGGGTCAGCGCGGCGAATGACAATGCCAGAAGCGCCAGCACGCCAAGTGCTGCCGGCGCGCCGACGGCTGCCAGCGCCGGATCATGCGTGCGCAGGCCCCAGAGCGGCACCAGCATCTGGATCAGCGAAAGCGCCAGCGCCAGCGCCAGCGCATAATGACCGATTTCAGCGAACATGTTGTGCACTCATGGTTTGCTCGCCTCGGTTGATGGTTTTGCCGCACCTGGCTTGCCCGCCTCCGGCTGCCAGACACCCTGTTTTTTCAGCGCGTCGGCCACCTCGCGCGGCATGTAGCTCTCGGCATGCTTGGCCAGCACGCTTTCAGCCCG
>JAYWHQ010000257.1:0-12908 GCA_043777655.1 Allobosea sp.
ACGCGGTCATCCAGCAACGGCCCATAAATGAAGCGCGCCCAGATGTTCAGCGTCTCCACCAGATCCTTCGTCAGGTTCTTGAAGCCCCAGGTTTCATAAGCGCTGACGACACGCGCCTCATCACCCTCCAGCAACCCGCGATAAAGATCGACCACAGCTGCCACGAATGTGGGCGGGAAGATGCGCACGCAGCCGTAATCCAGCAGGTTGATGCCCTGTGCCTCGCCGCCCTCGCTGAACACGGTGTAGTTGCCCAGATGCGGATCGCCATGGATCACGCCGAAATGGCTGAACGGATGCCACCAGGCCTGGAACATCGCGGTGGCCAGCCGGTTGCGCACAGTCTCGGATGCGCCAGTATGGTTCAAGATCTTGTCACCCTCCAGCCATTGCAGCGTCAGCAGTCGCTGTGTCGACAGCTCTTTGACGACATTTGGCACGCGGATCAGCGTGCTGTCGGCCATGATGTGCTGATAAAGCGCGGCGTGTTTCGCTTCGCGCACATAATCCAGCTCCTCGCGCACACGCTCGCCGATTTCCTTGGCAATCTCGGTCGTGTCGATGGCTGAATCCATGCGCCGGTGCAGCGCAAAAAGAATGTCGAGCTGGCTGATATCGGCCTCCACGGCCGATTGCATGTCCGGATATTGCAGCTTGCAGGCGAGTGCCAGACCATCATGGCCGGTGGCGCGGTGCACCTGGCCCAGCGAGGCTGCATGGGCAGGGTTGAGATCAAAGCTGCCGAACCGGCTTTGCCAGTTCGCACCAAGCTCGGCCATCATCCGGCGCTTGACGAAGGCCGCTCCCATTGGCGGCGCATCGGACTGCAGCTTCTGCAATTCGGCGGCATATTCCGGCGGCAGAATGTCGGGAATCGTGGCGACGAGCTGCGCCACCTTCATGATCGGGCCCTTCAGCCCGCCCAGAGCCTTGGCCAGCGCCTCGGCATTGCTGAGATCGCGCCCCTCCAGCCCGAAGAGCCTGGCCCCGGCCATGCGCGCCGCCACGCCGCCGACATTGGCGCCGACGCGGGCATAGCGCGCAGCGCGGGCGGAAAAACGATTAGCTTCTGAGTCGTGTGAGCTCATGGTAGAAGAGATAGGCGCTTTGCTACCAAAAGACAGCCGGGCCGCGACAATCCGTCCGTGTCGGCCCCGCGCACCCTCACTCCATGCCTTCCAGCTCGACGATCATGCCTTCGATGACGCCGAGCCCGATCTGCCAGAAGGCCGGATCGCGTGCATCCAGACCGAAAGGCTTCAGCAGCTCGGAATGGTGCCGCGTGCCGCCGGCCGCCAGCAGCGCGAAATAGCGATCCTGAAAGCCGTCAGCGGCCTTTTCATAGACGCCATAGAGCGAGTTCACGAGGCAATCGCCGAAAGCATAGGCGTAGACATAGAAGGGCGAATGGATGAAATGCGGGATGTAGCACCAGAAGGTCTCGTATCCGGCCCCAAGCTTGATGGCCGGCCCGAGGCTCTCTTCCTGCACGCTCATCCAGAGTTCACACAGCTTGTCGGCGGTCAGCTCGCCTGATTTGCGCTCTTCATGCACCTTGCGTTCGAACGAGTAGAAAGCGATCTGGCGCACGACCGTGTTGATCATGTCCTCGACCTTGGCGGCCAGCATCGCCTTGCGCTGTTTGGTGTTCTGCGTCTCGCGCAACAGCTTCTTGAAGGTCAGCATCTCGCCGAACACGCTTGCGGTTTCGGCCAGTGTCAGCGGTGTTGGCGCCATCAGCGCACCATTGTGGGCGGCCAGCACCTGATGCACGCCATGGCCCAGCTCATGCGCCAGCGTCATCACATCGCGCGGCTTACCCTGATAATTCACCATCACATAGGGGTGCGAGGATGGCACGGTGGGGTGCGCGAATGCGCCTGGCGCCTTCCCAGGACGCACTGGCGCATCGATCCA
The DNA here is from genome assembly GCA_043777655.1 of Allobosea sp. GTDB lineage: Bacteria > Pseudomonadota > Alphaproteobacteria > Rhizobiales > Beijerinckiaceae > Allobosea. The sequence goes on from JAYWHQ010000257.1 coordinate 1,918, forward strand.
GTTTTCATCAAAGAAGCGCCGGGCGATGCCCGCCAGCTTCGGCGAAAAATCGCCATAGGCATCGAGCACCGTATCGCGTGCCTCGTTCCACGGAATGGTGCGCTGCTCGACCTTCGGCAGCGGCGCATTGCGATCCCACGAGTTCAGCACTTCCTTGCCGAACCAGCTGGCCTTCAGCTTGTAGTAGCGATGCGAGAGCCGCGGATAAGCAGCGCGCACGGCCGCCACCAGCGCGTCCACCACCTCGCGCTCGACCCGGTTGGCCAGATGGCGCGAATCCGCGACGTCCTCGAAGGAGCGCCAGCGGTCGGCGATTTCCTTGTCCTTGGCGAGCGTGTTGGTGATGAGCGAAAAGGTGCGCAGCTGGCCCTTGAACACATTTCCAAGTGCTTCGGAAGCTGCCCTGCGGGTCGATTCGTGCGTGTCCTGCAGCTTGTTGAGCGTTGGCTCCAGCGTCAGCTCCTCGCCCTTCACGTTGAAGCGCAGCGAGGCAATGGTCTCGTCGAACAGGCGATTCCAGGCGGCGCGACCAGTGACGGACTTTTCGTGGAACAGCTCTTCCACCCTGTCATCCAGCTGGTGCGGGCGATCCTTGGCGAGATCATCCAGCCAGGGCTTCCAGTGGCTGAGCGGCGCCTGCGCTGTCGCCGTGGCAAGCTGCAACTCGTCCAGCCGGTTCAGCTCCAGCGCAAAGAACAGCAGCTCGGTCGAGGCGGCCGTCATCTTTTCCTGCATGTCGCCGAAGAACTTCGCCCGCTGCGGATCGGTCGTGTCGCCAGAATAGACGAGGCCCGCATAGGACATCAGCCGCCCGATCAGGTCGTCCAGCACCTCGTATTCGGCAATGGCTTTGCCCAGAACGTCGCTGGCATCCGAGGCTGCAACAACTCCGGCCAGCTTGCCGCGCCAGGTTGCCGTGAAGGCCTTCGCCAGCTTCAGCGCCCGCTCCACATCTGCAAAGAGTTCAGGCGCTTCCAGTCCCGGATAAAGATGCGTCAGGTCCCATTCCGGCAGCTCGCCAAAACCGGTTTTAGCGCCGCTTGCGGCGGCAGCCATCTGAGCCGGGCGATTTTGAGTGCCAGTCTGTGTCATCGGATGTCCTGAGATCTGCGTCGTTCACATATGCGACCCTGATGACGGATGTTCAACCCGGCTCATGTCCAAGCCTGCCTTCTTCTCTGACGAGCGCGCCTTCTTCGCCAGCTTAAGAGGCGTTTAACCCTTCTGGCTGACAGTGACCCGAAACGGCACAGGATTCGCGAAAACTGATGCCGCGTTGCGTCCAGACCTTCGCCAAGAAACCCGAGAGCCCATGACCACCAGCATCCTTGTTGTTGATGATGATCCCGTCCAGCGCCGCCTGCTGGAGGCCATGCTGCGCCGCTTCGGCTATGAAGCCAGCGTGGCGGATTCTGGCGATGCCGCGATTCGCCTTCTGTCGGGGCCCGAAGGCGAGGCCATCGATCTCGTGGTGCTGGACCTGGTGATGCCCGATCTCGATGGCATGGGCGTGCTGGCGCAACTGCGCGAGCGCGGCATCAACAAGCCCGTGGTGGTGCAGACCGCCCACAGCTCGGTCGAGACCGTGGTTTCGGCCATGCGCGCCGGTGCCGCTGACTTTGTGGTGAAGCCTGTCGGTGCAGAGCGCCTTCAGGTCTCGATCAAGAATGCGCTGAAGGTCGGCGCGCTCGAAAGCGAAATCCGCCATATGAAGCGCCGCGCTTCCGGCACGCTGGGCTTCCGCGATCTGGCTTCGAAAAGCCCGGACATGGAACGCGTGACGCGGCTGGCCGAACGCGCCGCCAAATCCGGCATTCCGGTGCTGATCGAAGGCGAATCCGGCGTCGGCAAGGAAGTGCTGGCCCGCGCCATTCAGGGCTCCAGCGACCGCAAGGGCCGCCCCTTCGTCACCGTGAATTGCGGGGCCATCCCGCATAACCTCGTCGAGTCGATCCTGTTCGGCCACGAGAAGGGTGCCTTCACCGGCGCCACTGAAAAGCATGTCGGCAAGTTTGTCGAAGCCAGCGGCGGCACACTGTTTCTGGACGAGATCGGCGAATTGCCGCTCGATGCGCAGGTCAAGTTGCTGCGCGCCATCCAGGAAGGCGAGGTCGATCCTGTCGGTGGGCGCAAATCCGTGCGCGTTGACATCCGCATCATCTCGGCCACCAACAAGAGCCTGCTGGAGCAGGTGAAGCAGGGCTCCTTCCGCGAGGACCTGTATTACCGCCTCAACGTCTTTCCGATCATGCTGCCGCCGCTGCGTGCGCGCCGCGAGGACATTGCCGATCTGGCGCGCGGTTTCATGGCGCGCTTCTCGGCCGAAGAAGGCAAGCGTGTCCGCTCCATGACACAGGAAGCACTGGCGCTGGTGTCCAGCTACGACTGGCCGGGTAATGTCCGCCAGCTTGAAAACGCCATGTTCCGCGCGGTCGTGCTGGCCGATGGTGACGAGCTGACGGTGGCCGAGTTCCCGCAGATCGCGGCGCAGGTTTCCGGCTTCGATGTACGCATTCCGGCCGCACCCATGTCGATCCCGCAAAGTGCCGGCACAGAGCCGCCACGTATCATCCATGTGCCGATGCGCGATCCCCACGCGCTCGATCTGGTCGATGGATCGGATATGCGCCAACTTGATGTGCTGGAGCGCGAGATCATCAAGTTCGCGCTCAGCCACTATCGCGGCCACATGTCCGAGATTTCGCGCAAGCTCGGGATTGGCCGCTCGACGCTCTATCGGAAATTGAAGGACTATGGTCTTGAAGACGGCATAAACACCGCAGATGCGGCCTGAATCGGGCATGATTGGCCCCAAAAACGCCGATCTGTTGCACCTGCGACACTTGTTGCAGGGCAGCATTTCGCGCATGACGTAGCGCTAGGCAAAAGATTGATTCCTGGAGGGTTGTTGTCATCATGAAGCGTCGGCTGTCCCTTGTGTCGGTGTGCGTTCTGGTGCTCGCCTCCACGGTGCTGGCCCGCGCCCAAGACCACGCCCATGAGGTGGTGATCCTGCCGCCGGATCTGCCGTTGGCAATCGCCGATGTCAGCGATGCATTGCCGCTGCTGACCGACCTGCCGCCATTGCCCGATATTGTCGCGACGATTGCCCCGGAGGACGCGACTGGCTCGCTGCCTGCGTCACCATCTCTGACAGTTGCAGTGCCATCATTTGCCGCTGGCGAGACGCAAAGCGACACGCCAGAAACAAGAGCATCCGCCATCGCGCCTGAATCGGCTGCAGAGGCGCAAGCCCCTGCGACAGTCGCCGCCAGTCCGGACTCCATCGACATTGCGCCGCCGGACTTGCCGCAAATCGGCGCGCTTGAGACCAGGATCGAGCCTGAGACGAAGGCGGCCTCGGTCACGCAGCCGCAAGAAACAGCACCTGCCGACATGACAGCGCCCGTTGACACGACGGCACCTGTCGAGACGCCAAACGCGCCCGAGACCAAGGCAGCCGTGGACAACACGCCTCAGCCTTCGACGCTGGCCCCCGTCCTGCTTTCGCGCCTGAATGAGGCACTTGTCCTGCCGCGTCTGGCCGAGCGCGAACGCCGCGAGATTGCTGCCGCCTACACCGCGCGTGACGGCAAGCCGTTCTGGGTTGATGCCGGTGGCTGGTCTTTGCCAGCAAGACAGCTGGTGGCCACCATCAGCAATGCGCCAGCCGATGGGCTCTTTGCGCGCGATTATCCGCTCCCTGCCTTCGTGCTGGGAGATGAGCAATCACTCGCAGACGCCGACATCCGGCTGACGGCGCTGGCCGTGCTTTATGCCCGCGATGCGCGCGGCGGCCGCATCGAGCCGCGCCGCCTGTCAAACCTCATCACCCCGACATTGGACATTCCATCTGCTGGGGCAGTGCTGGAGCGCCTGATTGGCGCTGCCGATGCCGGGCAGGCTCTGGCCGCCTTCCATCCGCCGCATGTGCCTTATGGGCGCCTTCGCGCCATGCTGGCAGATCTGCGCAAGGATCGAGGTCGTGGCGATGGAACGCCGATGGTCTCGATCCCGGAAGGGCCGCCTTTGCGTGTGGGCATGCGCGACGAGCGCGTGCCGCTGGTGCGTGCCCGCCTGCGTCTGGGGCCATCTGAAGAGCCGGTTTTCGACCGGTCCACATCGGTTGCCGTCGCCGATTTCCAGAAGCAGGCCGGCTTGCCAGCCAATGGCATTCTTGGCCGACAGACCGTGGCCGCGCTGGCATCGTCCACGGCGCCGCGCCAGGAATCAGACATCATTGCCCAGATGGAGCGCTGGCGCTGGCTGCCGGCCGAGCTGGGCCCTTCGCATATCTTCGTGAATATCCCCGAGTTTCAGGTGCGCGTCATGCGCGATGGCCAGCAGGTCCACCAGACCCGCGCCATTGTCGGCAAACCCGAGACACCAACGCCGATCTTCTCCGACATGATGGACCATCTGGTGGTGAACCCGTCCTGGTTCGTTCCGCCCTCGATCATGAAGAAGGAGTTCCTGCCCAACCTCGCGCTTGATCCCGATTATGCCGCCAAGCGCGGCTATGAGGTCATCAGGCGCGGGAACAACATCACCGTTCGCCAGCCGCCGGGCGAGCGCAACGCTCTGGGCAACATCAAGTTCATGTTCCCCAACAGCCATGCCGTCTATCTGCACGACACGCCGAACCGCCGCCTTTTTGCCACCGAGCGCCGCGCCTACAGCCATGGCTGCGTGCGCGTGGACCAGCCCTTCGCCCTGGCCGAGCAAATCCTCGGGCGCGAGGCAGGCTGGTCATCCGAGCGTGTGCGCCGCATGGTTGGCTCAGGTGAACGCAGCATCAAGCTGCCGCAGAAATTGCCAATCCATCTGGCCTACAACACGCATGTGGTCGACGACGCCGGCCAGATGCAGACCTTTGCCGATCTCTACGGTTTCCATCGCCTGGTGCGGCAGGCGCTCGGCTTCCGCAGCTAGCGCGGCCAGAGCCGACCCTCTGCATTGTTTTGCCACGATCTCGCGCTAGGCGTCACGATCATGCGTGGTTGGCGGCGATCATGCAGAATGCTAACCTCACGTTAACGCTTCTCGGCAACTGTTCGTTCACCTTTCAAACGTCGCTGCTGCGCCTTCTGGCCGGCATGACCCCAACGATGAGTGGTCCAGCTTGATCCGTCCGGATGCCGCAACAGTTGAGGGAGCTGCCAGTCGCGCCGTTGTCCTGTGGCGCAGCCGCAAGCTTCTGGTTGGCGGCGCCTGCTGCATCCTCGCCTTCCTGACGGGCACGCGCCTGACGCAGGACGCCGTTGCCAATGGCGACACCCGCACAATCACCATTGCCCACATGCACACCAAGGAGGTGACGACCGTCACCTTTCGCCGCAATGGCCAATATGACAGCGCTGCCCTCCAGAAGCTGAACTGGGCCCTGCGCGACTGGCGCCGCGATGAACCCACCAAGATGGACCCGCGCCTGTTCGACATTGCCTGGGAAGTCCATCGTTCGACGGGTTCGAGCGAAGCCTTCCATGTCGTGTCCGCCTATCGCTCACCTGCGACCAATTCGATGTTGCGGCGGCGCTCGCGTGGTGTGGCCAAGCACAGCCAGCACATGGCCGGCAAGGCGATGGACTTCTATCTGCCGGATGTCTCGCCCGCCCGCGTTCGCGAAGTCGGCATGCGGATCCAGCGCGGCGGCGTCGGTTATTATCCCAGCGCCAACAACCCGTTCATCCATCTCGATGTCGGCTCGGTGCGCTCCTGGCCACGCATGACGCGCGACCAGCTGGTTCGGCTTTTCCCTGACCACAAGACAGTGCACCTCCCGGCCGATGGCCAGCCCATGGGCGGCTATGAGGTGGCAAAGGCCGAAATCCTGGCACGCGGTGGCACGGTTGGCGGATACAACACCTCCGATTTCGACGAAGGCGCAATCATATCCTCGGGCCGCAAAAGCCTTTGGGCCGCACTCTTTGGCGGCGATGATGAGGACGAGGCCCCGGTGCGTGGTCGCCGTGGCGGGCGCTCCAGTTCGCCTTCGCAAGCGCTTGCCTTCGCAGGCGACAGCAACAGCGAAAGCGGCGGCCGCTTTGCCACCACCCTGCCTGTGCAAGTCGCTGACTCGACCAGTGTTGATCTCATCCGCGAGCGCTCGGCTCGCATCCGCCCGGATCGCAGGGGTGCGAGCCAGCAGACGCAGGTTGCCGCTCTGGCCAATACGCCGGAACCTGCCGTTTCTGCTGCACCAAAGGTCGAGCCTGAAGAGGAAAAGCCGGCACCGACCGCAAAGATCCAGCTGGTCAGCGTGCCGCTGCCAACCTTCCGTCCCAAGGGGCTGAAACTGCCGGATGCGCCAAAAGAACCGCCAAAGGAGCCTGTGGCTGTGGCGGCAGCATCGGCAACCGATGCGCCAGCACCGGCCATGCGGCTGGTGAGCGCTGCCCTTCCACCCTTGCGCCCAACCGGCTTGCAGCCGGTTGAACCTGCGGCGCCAGTCTTGAGAACCGTTGTCGCCAAGCTGCCGCCCGAGCGGGCACGCTCAGGTTTGACGCCCGCGCCTGCGGTTTCTGTTGCAACGGCTCCCGTCGCCGCTGTGGTGCAGCCGAAAGCCGCTGCACCCGACCGCGCAGGGCTGAGCGCGCTCTTCGAAGCCGCCGCCAGCCCGACCGTCTCAAGCAAGCCCGTCGTGGTGGCCACCGCAAAAGCCAGAGCCTCGACAGCGGCCATGAATGGCTGGACCGTGGGCGCCAGCCCGGCAGCCTCGCTCGGCTTCACCAAGCCGGACGCAGCTGAAAGCCAGACCGGCAAGTTCAGCGGCAGCGCTGTCCGCGGCATGCCGACGACCTTTGTGCAGAACTGAGGCCGACCGGCTTCTGGCAGTCGGCCTGAAGCCTCAGATCGATTCGCCGACGGCTTGCAGATAGAGATCCATGATCGCCTCTTCCTCACGGCGCTCCTGCAGATCGCGCTTGCGGATCGCGATCACCTTGCGCAGCACCTTGACGTCATAGCCATTGGCTTTCGCCTCGCCATAAACCTCCTTGATGTCGTCGGTGATCGTCTTCTTCTCTTCCTCAAGCCGCTCGATGCGCTGCACGATGCTCTTGAGCTGGTCACCCTGAACCGGGTCACTCATGGGTCTGTCCTCGCTTGTGCTGTGATTGAAATCCGCGACTGCCATCGCCCGCTTCGGGGCTGCGCGTCAATCATTCAAAGCTCAGTGATCGGGCTTGTTCACTTCAAAAGCGGCCTTCTGGGCTGCGCTCGCTTCAAGCTGGTGCTGTGCCTGCCAATCGGCATAGGCCATGCCATAGACGAGTTCGCGGCTCTCATCCTTGCTGATCGCAAGCCCCTTGGCGTCGGCTGCATCTTTCAGCCAGTTCGAAAGGCAGTTCCGGCAAAAGCCGGTCAGGTTCATCATGTCGATGTTCTGCACATCGCTGCGCGTGCGCAAATGCGAGACCAACCGCCGGAAGGCCGCCGCCTCGAGCTCGGTCATGGTCTGGGGATCAAGTGTGTCCATCTTGGCCTCGCTGGGTTGGCATTCCGTTGTCACCTGCTGCTTGAGATGGCAGTGCCGCCAGTCATGCGCAAGAAGTTCGGACAACTACCGCGACGCAAACACAGGCGCAGAGGCCATCTCGTCGATTTCGCGGAGGATGTCAGCGGGCACCACATGGTGTGGCATGTGGCCTGCCGTGGGCAGCGGTAAGAAGCGCGCACCCGGAATGCGGCTTTCCAGCGGGCGGGAATGGATAATGGCCGAGGTGATCGTGTCCAGCAGGCCGTGGAAGATCACTGTTGGCGCGCGAATGTCGCCATAGTGCTCTGACTGCGCCACAACTTGAGCATGCAGCGCCGCCACATCCTGCGCATTGTGGCCAAAACTGTCGGGCCGCAGCAGCAGGCCGATCTTGCCGCGCGCGCTGTAGCCGGGCGTCACAGGGTCTGGCGCAAACACGCTGACCGCCCCCTCATCCAGTCTGAGGGCACCAGCAGGCACCGCAACAAGCCGCGTGAATATTGGCCCGATCACCGGCCATGAAGAGGGATGATAGTACCACGCAATGCCGCCCGGCCACGGCATGGCCACCGGCGCCAGCAGCACCAGTCCGCGCACCAGATCAGGCCGCTCCAGCGCCAGGTTCAGCGCCATGACGCCCGCCAGCGAATGGGCTACGACAATCACCGGCCCGGCCTTCTGGCGCTCCAGCAGCTCGGCCATCAATGTGGCCTGAAAGACGGGCGAAGCGGCGGCCCGCCCGCCGATGCGGTCGCTCCAGCCCATGCCGGGCCTGTCTGGCGCAATCACGCGATAGCGCGACAGTCCTGGCCCCAGCTGCGCCAAGAGATCGGCATGATTGGAGGAGGCGCCATGCAGCAGCAACACCGTGCCGCGTGCCGAACCAGACGCCGCCCTGTCCACCAGATGCAGCTTGCCGTCGCGCAAGGGCACGAAACTGCCGACAGGTGGATAAGCGCGCTCGGCCTGAGCTGCGATGTTCGCTGTTGCGAACCACAAGGCGCCGGCCGCGAGGACGAGAAGGCTGGCGAGGGCAAGGCCAATCATGCGCAGGATCATGCAGCGCTTACGCGGCAAACCAGAAGGTGGTTTCAGGCATCGCGCCCGTCCACATCGAGCTTCAGGCCTTCGATCAGGTCTTTCAGGCCTTCCAGATGCGGATGCACGGCGATGGCCCCGCGATAGGCTTTCAGCGCATCCTTGTCGCGACCTTGGGAGCGCATGATAACGCCCAATCCGGCAAGCGCGCCGAAATGGCGCGGCTCGCGCCTCAGCGTCTCGCCAATGTCGAGCATCGAGCGCACGGGATCGCCAGCCAGATAAAAAGCATTGGCGCGCTGGTTCCAGCCTTCTGCCCAGTCAGGCTCCAGCAGCACCAGCCGGTCGAGAATTTCGATGGCCAGTTCATGATCGGTAGACTTCAGCGCTTCCTGCGCCCGGCCCATCAGCAAATCAGCGGTATCAGAGCCAGAGCGCGCCCAGCGCCGCTGGATGAGCCCTGCAATGCCCTTGGCTTCCTCGGCGGTCTTGGTGGCGGCCAGCCGCTCGAACAGCTTGTCGAGCGAGGCGCGTGCCCCTTCTTCGGGCGCAACTTTCGGCGATGATTCGGCGGGAATGGCCGGGCGTAAAGATGGCAAAGTCTGGGGCGGCAAGGTCTGGGGCAAAGGCGCCGGTTGCGCAAAGCCCTGCCCCGCACTCAATGCAAGAGCCAGAACCATTGCCCCCGACGGCAGGACACTCCTCATCAACGTGTTCCAGCGCTCTGACATGGCCAGAGCATGCCATGCCTTCGCAAGATGTCAACGAATGCGCTGTTCACGAAAACGAAACGGCGCCCCGGAAGGAGCGCCGCCCGAAAGACAGCCGGCAGGCGAAAGCCATGCCGGGCAGTGTGAAAGCTTCAGCCCTGACGGGCTTTGAAGCGCTTCTGCACCTTGTTGATGATGTAGACGCGGCCCTTGCGGCGAACCAGCTGGTTATCGCGGTGACGGGCGCGGAGCGACTTGAGCGAATTGCGGATCTTCATGGCGATACCTCCGGCAGAAGCGACCGGCGGAGCCGTGTTCCTGCACATTTCGGGCAACACCCGCCGCATTCACGACAGGCTGCTTCCCTGAACCTCATTGATGAGCGGTCGATACGGGGCTTTCGGGCAAAAATCAACCCGCAATTGTGGCATCGCGGCAGATGTTCAGCGCGCAACCCACAGGCAGATCGCGGCCCAAGACCGTTTGTCTCTCCGGTGCCTGACATGCTAGCAAAACTGGTGCATCAGTTGCACGAAAGCACGGCCAAGAAGAAACGATCCAGCGGGAAACACCCCAAGATGACCAATCCAGACTCAAGGCCCGGCGAAAAGCGCCCCAATCGCACCCTTGCCGACCATGCCTATCACATCCGCCGCTATGCGCTTCGCATGGGCGCGGTGCAGGGCCAGGGCTATATCGCGCAAGCCCTGGGCGCAGCTGACCTGCTGGCTGTCGCCTATTTCCACGCCATGACCTATCGCGCCCATGATCCCGAATGGGAGGGCCGTGACCGCTTCTTTCTCTCCATCGGGCATTACGCGATTGCGCTATATGCCACGCTGATCGAAGCCGGCATCCTGCCCGAAAACGAGATCGAGACCTATGGCGCCGATGACAGCCGCATGCCCATGTCCGGCATGGCGGCCTACACGCCGGGCATGGAGATCACCGGCGGCTCGCTGGGTCAGGGCCTGACGGTCGCTGTTGGTGCAAGCCTCGGGCTCAAGGCCAAGAAGTCATCCGCCTTTATCTACAACATGCTGTCCGATGGCGAGCTGGACGAGGGCTCGACCTGGGAGGCCGCCATGTCAGCCTCCAGCTGGAAGCTCGACAACCTCATCGCCATTGTCGACGTCAACAACATGCAGGCCGACGGGCCTTCGACGCAGATCTCGAATTTCGAGCCGCTCGCGCCCAAATGGGCGGCCTTCGGCTGGCATGTCGAGCGCGTGGACGGCAATGACATCCCGGCACTGGTGGCGGCGTTCGATGCCTGCCGCAACCTGAAGGAGCCGAAGCCGCGCGTCATCATCTGCGACACGAAAATGGCCAAGGGCGTGCCCTTTCTGGAAGCGCGCGAGCGCAACCACTTCCTGCGCGTCGATGCCCATGAATGGGCCGATGCCATCGCCATTCTGGATGCCGGGAGGCCCGCATGAAACTCTCGAAATACACGCCCCGTCAGGTGAAGCTGGGCCCCAATGGCGAGAAGCTGACGACCTCGGCCATGATCGCCTCGCTGGCCGCGCCTGGCCAGCGCACGGGTGCGGCCCCCTTCGGCCATGCGCTGACGGCACTCGCCGAAACCCGCCTCAACATCGTCGGCATGACGGCTGACCTGAGCAAATACACCGACCTGCATGTCTTCGCGAAAGCCTGGCCGGACCGATTCTACCAGATGGGCATGGCCGAGCAGGTGCTGATGGGGGCTGCCGCCGGCATGGCGCGCGAGGGCTTCCAGGTGTTTGCCACCACCTATGCCGTCT
>JAYWHQ010000258.1:0-3628 GCA_043777655.1 Allobosea sp.
AGCGCACGCGCCAATGGCACGTTTTCGACGATTGGCACCGAATGATGCCCGGCAACCTCTCGGATTTTGAGCGCAACGGCATCCACGCCCTTGGCGAGGCACACAGGAGCCGCCATGCCGGACTCATATTGCAGCGCCACCGCATAGTGGGTCGGGTTGGTCACGATGACGGTGGCGCGCGGGACGGCCATCATCATGCGCTTGCGGGCCTTTTGCGCACGGATCTGACGCAGCTTGGCCTTGATCTCGGGATTGCCTTCCGTACTCTTGTACTCGTCCTTCAGCTCCTGCTTGGTCATGCGCTGGCGCTGGTGCCAGCTGTAGCGCTGGTAGCCGAAATCACCAATGGCGAGCACGGCATAGATGGCCAGCACGCTGGCCATCAGCTTGACGGTGAGCGCCAGTGTCGCCGGCATCAGGGCGGCAACTTCCATGCGCGCAAAGGCGTCCAGCCGGTCCCGCTCGCCCCAGAGCACCACTGAAACGACGACGCCGACGAGCATCAGCTTGGCCAGCCCCTTGACGAAATTGACCATGCCTTCCTTGCCCAGAATGCGCTTGGCCCCGGCCATCGGCGACATGCGGCTGAACTTCGGCGACATGGGCTCGAAGGTCCACAGCGGCTTGTGCTGGATCAGGCTGCCGGCAAAAGCCGCAAGCAGGATGAACATCAGCGGCATGCTGACGGCAGCAAAGCCCGCCAGCACCCCCTTGGTGGTGACGACATAGATGGCCCCGGTCTCTGCCGGCACCTGATGGGCATTCATCAGGAAGCTGCGCAGCGACACCATGGCATTGCTGGCGGCCTGTCCGGACGTGGCGACGAGTGCCAGCGTGAAGCCGCACAGCACGAAAAAAGTGCCGATTTCCTGGCTCCGTGCCACGTCGCCTTTTTCGATGGCCTGATCCAGCTTTCGCTGGGTTGGCTCCTCTGTGCGATCGTCATTGTCCGGTTCGTCTGACATGGCCGCTCCCTATCGCCCTGTCAGCAGCCGCATATGGGCGCCAAGTTCTTCGAGGAAGGAGCTCATCATCACGCCAAGCACGGCCAGGAGGACCAGCATGCCAATCATGATCGAGGCAGGGACGGCCAAAAAGAACACCTGAAGCTGCGGCATCAATCGGGCAAGAACCCCAAGGCCGAGATTGAACAGCAGGCCGAAAACAATGAAAGGTGCTGAAATCTGCACTGCCAGCTTGAAGCCGCGCGCTGTCGCCATCACTGCAAGCATCATGGCGTCGTTGATGTCCGGCATTCCGCCCGGCGGCAGCAGGCGGTAGCTTTCATGGATGGCGACAATCGCCAGATGATGCAGGTCCGTGACCAGGATCAGCGTTATGCCCAGCAGCGAGAGCAGGTTGCCGATGGACGGGTTCTGTGCCCCGGCCGCAGGATCGATCGTGGTCGCAAAGCCCAGGCCCAGCTGCTGCGCGACGATGGCTCCCGCCGTCTGCAACGCAGCCATGATGAGGCGCGACGAGAAGCCGAGGATGAAGCCGATCATGATCTCGCCGAGCAAGAGCCCCATGAGGCCGACCGGCTCGGTCGGCAGGGTCATCACCGGGCGCGCCACCGGCATCATCATCAGCGCGAGAAACACGGCAACCGCAAGGCGGGCGCGGGCCTGAATGATGCGCTCGCCAAGGCCCGGCAGCAGCATGACAAGCGTGCCCACGCGCGCAAAAACCAGCACGAACAGGGCGCTCAGCTCTGGCAGGATCGCAACCGTCATGAACCTTCTGTCCGCAACGCGCTCTGGCCGGACCCATCCTGGGCCCCAAGGACTCACGCGAACCATCATTTGACGCGAACTGGCTGGCAATGACGCAACGTGGCGAGCCGCCCACCCGTTCTAGCCACCAGATGCGATTCGGACAGCGATCCGTTCCATATAGCTGGCCAGCGCATCGCCCATGAAGGGCAGAAACAGGAGCATGGCACCAAAAACCGCGACAATCTTCGGTACATAGACCAGAGTCTGCTCCTGGATCTGGGTCAGCGCCTGAATGACGGAGACGACGAGACCCACGACGAGCGCGACGATCATCAGCGGTGCACCCGCCTTGAGAAAGACGATGATGCCATCGCGCGCAACATCCAGAATCATTCCAGCGTTCATTTTCAGGGCCTTTCAGACCGGCATCCGCATGATTTCTTCGTAGGCCGCGATCACGCGGTCACGCACCGCCACCAGCGTCTCGATGGCGGCCTCGCTCTCGGCAACGGCTGTCACCACGTCGACGATGTCGGCCCGGCCGGCAGCAACGGCAGCACCCTGCTGGTCAGCCTTGGCACCGGCCGCTTGCGTCGCTTCAAGCGCCTTGTTGACCATGGCGCTGAAATCCTTGCCCAGACCGCCCCCTGAGGCCTGTCCGATGGGCTTGGTCAGAAGCGAGCTTGCCCCACCGCCCATCCCGGAAACGGAGGCGTAGGCACCAGCAGCAAAAGCGGATGTGGTCATGGCGCGGTTCCTTCAGCAGCGCGTCAGGCGCGCAGGATGTCGATGGTGCGCTGGATCATCCGGCGCGTGGAGGAAATCAGGTTCAGGTTGGCCTCGTAGCTGCGCTGCGCTTCGCGCATGTCCATGGTCTCGACCAGCGAATTGACGTTCGGCAGCTTGACCATGCCCGCCGCATCTGCTGCCGGGTGACCCGGCTCGAACTTGCTGCGGAAATTGGTCTGATCGCGCTGAACCTTGCCCAGTTCGACCGACTGGGTGCCGAGCTCGCGATCAAGCTTCGATTTGAAAGCGACGACCTTGCGGCGATAGGGATCGGCACCCGCCGTCTCGGGCGTTGAATCCGCATTGGCGAGATTCTCGGCGATGACGCGCATGCGACCAGACTGGACGCGCAAGCCCGAAGCGGCCGTGACGATGCTTTTCAGAAGGTCCATGAGCGCGCTCCCTTATCGGCCTTTGCCGATGGCGATTTTCATCAGCCCAAGGCTCTTGGAATAGAGCGATGAGGCCAGCTGATAGTCAGACTGGTTTTGCGCAACCTTCAGCATCTCGTCTTCGAGGTTGACGCCGTTGCCTGACGGCGTGACCTCGAACCTGCGCGGGTTGGTTGCATCAAAGCCGCCATTCTTGCCGGAAAGGCTCATGTGTCCTGGCGCCGTCTGGGCAAGCGCGACAGGTGGCGTCCCCTGCGAGCTGCGCGGCACGGGCGGCTTCAGGTCATGCGGCTTGAACTTCGGCGTATCCGCATTGGAAACATTCTCGGCCAGCACCTTCTGGCGCGACTGATGCCACTGCATCCGCATCTTGAGGGACTCGACCAGTCCAATTCCACCGACAGCCATGTTTGCTCCTGACCCGCCGGAATCGGCGATGTGCACATGTGCAGACTGGGCAATTCTTGCCGGGTGCATGGTTAATGCATCGTTAATCCCTCAGGTTTGAGTGACCGGATTAACCATTGGTTCAGCATGATTTCTGCATAATCACCGTCCGTGATATGGATCGCGCCTGAAATCGGCTCTGGATTGGCATCCCCGCCAGCCAGATGATGCATTTGCCCGCTCGCGTATCTTGCCCACCCGTTTGCCCACGAGGGATATCTTGCAGAACATTCTTGGCATCGAGCTCTCCGGTGGCGCCCGCTATGTGGTGGCCGCCATTTTTGT
>JAYWHQ010000259.1:0-12839 GCA_043777655.1 Allobosea sp.
GATCAATCCGCAAGGACATCGCCGTCTACGTTTCTCTTTCTGTCTTCAATTTTCAAACAGCGTGGCTTCACACAAACACAGAGTTAAGTCCCGATTGTCTCGGGATAAACACCCAGCGTTTCTAGAGAGGCTCAAGAGGCAGTCGCCGTGGGCGCCGCCGTCTTTGTGAGGCGTATATAGACGGGGGCCATTTCCCCTGTCAACAACGATTTTGCATTTTTATGAAATTCCGTCGTTTTCTTTCTCGGCACCCATCTCCAGCTGGTCGATCTGGCCTCCAATTGCTGTGTTTTGCCGTAGATTTGGCGTTTTTGGCTGAAATCACGGAAGACGAGAATGCTCGCCGGCTTATATTATGACACCCTTAGATGGCGATTTGGCCCAACAATCGCCAAATCGTGCGGAACTTGGTATGGGCAGAGCATCAAGGGTCATCATGGCCAAACCGAAGTGATTGCATGAACGCCTATCCCGGTTCCTTTCCTCACCCAGCGCATCCGGAGCACAAGTCTGCGCCGACGATGGATCTTGGCACAGAACCTCCGATCAACCTGTCCGGAGAGGATCATCCGTCAACAGATCGGCGGGGCGTCTCTCTGCGCTGGCTCGCGGCTTGCACCCTTGTCGGGTCTTGCGGCGCGGCACTTCTAGGCGGCGCCATATATATATCAGTGCAGGGCGACACGAGCTTTGCCGAACGGCCGGAGCGCGCCACGCCTGCAGAAACCATTGGCAGCTCGGCCAGCACCCGCAAGGGCGACAAGCTCGTGGCAGAAAAGCCGACAGCCTCAGCCCGTCAGGTTGTGCGGGCCCCCATGTCACAGCGCAGCGGCGACCGTGAAACCGTCAAGGTGCGCCCGTTCATCCGGCTGGCAGCCTCCCTGTCATTGACCAGCGGCGTCTATGCCACGGACATTCCGCCCTTCAATCCTCTCAAGCTCTTTGCCGAAGGCGCGCCCACGGGCGAGCGCTATGCTGAAAACGGCACTGATCTGCCCGATGTCGATCTGTCGATCGTCAAGCGCGACCTTCTGGGCTTGCAGCTGGAAGAGACAACGGTTGGGCTCTCCGATTCCGAGGTCGTGGCACAGATGGAAGAGGAGCGGAACAACATCGCTGCTGCAGGCCGCCGTGCGCCTCTCGCCATTCCTCCGCAATTGATGCTGAGCCGCACCTTGCGCACCACCGATGAAAAGAACCTGGGCCCACTGGCCTACGCGCCTGCAACAGACACGCGCTTTTCTGGCATTGAAGTCCGCGTTGTTCCAGAGAACGTGACGCTGGCGCCCAAGACACCGCTGGCTGCGACGCGCGAACCGACAATCGAGGAGCGCACGCTCGTCATCAAGCGCGGCGAGTCGATCGAGCAGGTCTTGCGCACAGCCACGGCAACACCGGAGCAGATCCGCTCGATCATCACGGCACTGGGTGGCAGGGCCAAGGTCAATGCCCTGCCGGAGGGCCAGGTGCTTCAGGTCATGCTGGCACCAGGCCCAAGGGCGGGAGACGCCAAACAGGTCGTGCGCGTCTCGCTTCTGGTCGAAGGCGTGATTGACCAGATGGCTGCCATCACCGACCGTGGCAATTTCGTCGGTGTCGCGCCACCGCGTTCCGAAGAGCAGCCGAAGAAAGCTAAAGCGGCAAGTGACGAGGACGATGAGAGCGAAGAGAGCGAGAGCGAAGGCACGGGCGCGCGTCTTTATGAAAGTCTTTATGAAACAGCCCTGAAACACGACATGCCGCGCGCGCTGATCGACGACATGGTGCGCATCTTCTCCTATGATCTCGACTTCCAGCGGCGCGTCAGCGGCGGCGACAACCTGCAGGTGATCTATACCGATGAGGACGAAGGCGAAGGCAGCAAGACCGAGGTTCTCGCGGCAACACTTTCAGTTGGAGGTGAGGTGCGCACCGTATACCGCTTCCATGCCCCCGATGATGGCCTGATCGATTATTTTGACGAGAACGGCCAATCGCTGAAGAAGTTCCTGCTGCGCAAGCCGGTGGTGAACGCCGAGATGCGATCAGGCTTCGGCATGCGCTTTCACCCCATCCTGCGCTATTCCAAGATGCACACCGGTGTGGACTGGGCAAATGGCCGCATCGGCGAACCGATTCTCGCCTCAGGCAATGGCACTGTTGTCAGCGCGGGCTGGGATTCGGGCTACGGTCGTCGTGTCGAGATCCAGCATGCCAACGGCTATGTCACCACTTATTCCCACATGTCGAATTTCGGCCGCAACATCCAGCCGGGCACCAAGGTCCGCCAAGGCCAGATCATCGGCTATATCGGCTCGTCCGGTCTCTCGACCGGCCCGCATCTGCACTATGAAGTCATGGTCAATGGCAACTTCGTCAACCCGATGAAGATCAAGGTGCCGCGCGGACGCGAGCTCGAAGGCCGGGTTCTGGCCGAGTTCAAGCGCCAGCGCGATGAGATCGATGGTCTGATCGTCAAGGCAGGCGGCACAAAAGTAGCGCAGCAGCGGCCTTGAGCGGCATGCTGGCTTCCCTTGCCGTCGTCCTGCCGGTTTTCGGCCTGATCGGCGTTGGCTATTTCGCGCGCTGGGCCAAACTCGTCAGCGAGAAAACCGAAGCCGGCCTCTCGGATTATGTTTTTGTCCTGGCCATCCCCTTCCTGCTGTTCAAGACACTGGCGCGCGCCGAACTGCCGGATGTGCAGCCTTGGGGTTACTGGATCTCGTATTTCACCGGAGTGGCCGTTGTCTGGCTGCTGGCCATGCTGGTGTCAGGTCGGATGTTCAACCGAAAAGGGCCGGAACTGGTCGTTTCAGGGTTCGCCGCCGCGCAATCCAACACTGTGCTGGTCGGCATTCCGATGATCCTGAAAGCCTATGGCGATGCGGCCGCCGTGCCGCTGACCCTGCTTCTGGCCGTCCACCTGCCCATCACCATGACGGCGGCCACCGTGCTGGCCGAGGGCCGGGGCACCTCGCCGGTTACCCTGCTGCGCAAGCTGGTCACCCATCCGATCATTGTCGGCATCCTGCTGGGGTCCCTCATCCGGCCCTTTGTCGCGCATGTGCCAGCCGTGGGCTGGACCGTGATCGACGGGCTGGCCGCTTCAGCCGTGCCTTGCGCGCTTGTCAGCCTCGGCATGGCATTGCGCCGCTACGGGCTTGCATCAGGCATTGCCCTTCCCGGCGTGCTGACCGGGCTGAAGCTCGGGCTGCACCCGCTCATCGTCTATGTGCTGGCCTTCAAGGTCTTCGCGATGCCGCCTGCCTGGGCCGGCGTCGCCGTGCTTTTTGCTGCCTGCCCCTGTGGCATCAATGCCTATCTCTTTGCCGAGCGCTACAAGCAGGGTCAGGCCGACGCATCGGCTGCCATCGCCTTGTCGACGGCGTTGTCCCTGCTGACATTGGTGGGTTGGCTGACCGTTCTTGGCGTCCAGTAAACGCTCATTCCAGACCGATCATCCGCAGAATATCGGCCTGTGTGGCGCCCGCCGCGCGCAGCGACTTCAGAGACAGTGACCCTTGCGACTTCGACAGTTTACGGCCCTTTTCGTCGAGGATCAGCCGGTGGTGGTGATAGACGGGCGCGGGCAACCCCAGCAGAACCTGCAAGAGGCGGTGCAGACCGGTCGCGTGAAACAGGTCCATGCCGCGCACCACATGCGTGATCCCCTGCGCTGCATCATCCAGAACAACTGACAGGTGATAGCTGGTTGGCACAATGCTGCGGCCAAGAATGACATCGCCCCAGGCTTCCGGTCGCGCCGGCTCGTCTTGAACGAGATCACCGTGTGGGGACACCATCTCCCGCCAGCTCAACGGACCAGCCTGAATGCCAGGCATTCCAATCGCTTTGGCCATATCCAGCCGCATGGATGGCTTCTCACCCGCCGCCACACGAGCGGCCACGATGTCTGGCGACAACCCACGGCACGTGCCGGGATAGTGCGGCGCGCCGTCAGGGTCGTGCAGCGCATCGCCGCTGATCCCGACTAGCCTGCGCGCAACATCGCCGCGCGAGCAGAAGCAGGGATAAACGAGCCCCTGCGCCTGCAAAACGGCGAGCGCGGCGCGGTAATCCGCGAAATGCGACGATTGACGCCGGACCGGCTCTTCCCATTCCAAGCCCAGCCAGCTGAGGTCATCGAGCAGGCCGTCGACATGTTCCGGCTTCGCGCGATCGGGATCGATATCCTCGATGCGCAACAGAAAGCGTCCGCCGCTTGCCTGCGCTGCCCGGAAGTTCAGAACCGCCGAAAGCGCATGCCCGAGATGCAGCCAGCCATTGGGGCTGGGGGCGAATCGGAAAACGGGTGGCTTTTCTCGCATCGCCAAAACGATATGCTGGCCATCTTCGAAATCAAACCAGACGGCGAGCAGGCAATACAAAATGACACGCATAACCTGTGACGCCGACGTGCAGGCCGGCATGGCCGGACTTCAGGCGCTGAGCAAGAAGCGCCATGGCCTGCATTGGCGGGCAATCATTGCAGCCAGCGGCGCGCCCCCGTTGCGCCTCCAGCAGGGCGGCTTCGAGGGGCTGGCGCGCATCATCGTGTCGCAGCAGGTCTCTGTCGCCAGCGCCCGCGCCATCTGGGCCAGGGTCGAGGCCATCATCTCGCCGCTGACGCCGGAGCGCTTTCTGGCAGCGACCGATGATGAACTGCGGCAGGCTGGGCTTTCGCGTCCAAAGCAGCGCACCTTGCGCGCCATCTCGGCAGCTGTCATCGACAAGTCACTGGTGCTTGAGGGGCTGAGCGATGCCTCGGCGGAAGACATTCACGCCCAGATGACTGCCGTCAAAGGCATCGGGCCCTGGACGGCAGACATCTATCTGATGTTCTGCCTCGGCCATGCCGATGCCTTTGCACCGGGGGATCTGGCCTTACAGGAAGCGGCCCGCGTCGGCCTGGGCTTGAAAAAACGCCCCTCGCACAAGGAAATGGCAGTCATCGCCGAAAACTGGAAGCCGTGGCGCGGTGTCGCGGCGCGGCTGCTCTGGTCTTACTATGCTGTGGTGAAAACCCGCGAGGGCATCAACGCCGGATGACGCTGAGTGCTGCCTGGGCGCCAGCCTTCAGAAATGCCAGATCGCTCTGGATGCAGATCATCTTTGCGCCCATGTCGAGGAATGCGCGGCCACGTTCGGCTGTGTGCGCATAGACAGCCACCGGCTTGCCAGCCTTGTTGGCCTGCCGCACCACTTCGGCAATGGCCTCGTCCACCGCCTTCGACATCGGGTCGACGGACGCACCGCCCGTCAGCGCAATCGAAAGATCGGACGGGCCGATGAAGACACCGTCAATGCCCGGCAGCGCCAGAATGTCATCGCAAATGGCCATGGCCTCGCGCGTCTCGATCATCGCGAAGGCCATTGAGAAGCCATTCGCCTGCGCCAGATAGCCGTTCATGTCGAGGCCCGAATTGCCGAGGCCGGCATAGCTGCCCCAGCTGCGCTCGCCCATGGGCGGGTATTTCGCATAGGCCGCAAAGGCACGCGCGTCAGTCATGGTGTTGACCATGGGCGCGATCACGCCAGACGCGCCCGCATCCAGCAGCCGCGAGACATTCTGGAATTCACCCACCGGCACGCGCGCCAAGGCAGGCTTGCCAGCCGCATTGATCAGCGGGATCGACTTGATGGCATCGTCCAGGCTGATCGGCCCGTGCTGCATGTCGATGGTGACGGCGTCGAACGCCTCCTTGGCCAGCGCCGCCGCATTCGATGTCCCGGACAATCCGCACCAGGCGGAAAGCACGTTTTCGCCACGGGCAAAGCGCTCGGAAAGGGAAGAGAGAATGCTCATGGGCCAAGCTCACCTGCTGGGGAACGAATCTGCCCTGAAACAGACGTTGTCTGCCCGCAAAAAGCAAATGCGGGCGCATGCGCCCGTATCATTCTTGACATGCGTTATTCTTGACCTGCATTCCGGTTGCGGCCTCGAAGGCGAGCAAGCAGAAAAAATCAGCGACCGGCCTGAATGTCCTCGATGGCCTTGGCCATCAGCTTGTCCATGGCGGCGCGCAGGTCGCTGTCGGAGGTGGCGGCGCCACCGGCGGTCAGGTCAGCGCGTACCTTGCGCATGACATCATCGTCACCCGCTTCCTCGAAATCGGCGATCACGACCGACTTGGCATAAGCGTCAGCTTCCGCACCGCTCTTGCCCAGCTTCTCGGCAGCCCAGAGGCCCAGAAGCTTGTTGCGCCGGGCCGTGGCCTTGAAACGCAGCTCCTCGTCATGGGCGAACTTGTTCTCGAAAGCATCCTTGCGCTGGTCGAATGACGTCATGGCAGATTGATCCTGTGATGGCGTCCCACAACCGGGACAGGGCAGAGACCCCGATATAGAGCCTCGCGAGAGCGCTCGCCAGACCTGATTTGTCAGATGTCGCTTGCTGCCGCCAGCCGCATTTTCTTGCGTTCTGGAGCCAAAGCCGCCATAGAGCGCGTGCAAAAGGGTTGTGGAACAAACGACATTGATCCGCCCCTGTCGCGTTGTGCTGCCGGACACGAGCGCGTATCGTCCGGTATCCGAGGCCTTTATCGGTCGGGGTGAAGCCTCGTCCAGAACGGGGCCAGCCCTATGGATTTCCTCAAACCACGGTACATCCCGATGAGTCGTCGCCGCCGCATTTACGAAGGCAAGGCGAAGGTCCTCTATGAAGGTCCTGAGCCCGGCACCTTGATCCAGCATTTCAAGGACGATGCCACCGCCTTCAACGCCAAGAAGCATGAGGTGATTGATGGCAAGGGAGTGCTGAACAACCGCATTTCCGAGCATATCTTCACGCATCTCAACGACATCGGCATCCCGACGCATTTCATCCGGCGTCTGAACATGCGCGAGCAGCTGATCCGCGAAGTCGAGATCATCCCCCTCGAGATCGTGGTGCGCAACATCGCGGCTGGCTCGCTCTCCACCAAGCTTGGGCTGGAAGAGGGCACGCAGCTTCCGCGCTCGATCATCGAGTTCTATTACAAGAACGACGCGCTGAATGACCCGATGGTCTCGGAAGAGCACATCACGGCCTTTGGCTGGGCCACGCCGCAGGAAATCGACGACATCATGGCGCTCGCCATTCGCGTCAATGATTTCCTTTCCGGCCTCTTTCTCGGCGCCGGCATCCGCCTTGTCGATTTCAAGATCGAATGCGGTCGCCTGTTCGAGGGCGAGATGATGCGCATTGTCGTGGCTGACGAGATCAGCCCTGATTCCTGCCGTCTCTGGGACATCAAGACCAAGGACAAGATGGACAAGGACCGCTTCCGCCGCGATATGGGCGGGCTGATCGAGGCCTATTCCGAAGTCGCGCGCCGCCTCGGCATTCTGGCCGAAAACGAGAAGCCGGGGGCCGCCGGGCCTCGTCTGGTCCAATAACGGATCGTTTCGGGAACGGCCGCCATGACAGCGGTTGAATTGACATCGCATCCAACCGAACGGGGGCCCCTGCGCCCCCGTTCGCGTTTTCGCGCGGTGGCGGCGCTCCTTCTGCTCCTGCCTCTGGCTTCCTGCGGTGCATTCGGGCCGGGGCTCGCAGGGCTTCCTGCCGCGCAAGGCTGGGCCCCGCTACCGCTGCGTGACTGGCTGATCGA
Organism: Allobosea sp.; assembly: GCA_043777655.1. Classification (GTDB taxonomy): domain Bacteria; phylum Pseudomonadota; class Alphaproteobacteria; order Rhizobiales; family Beijerinckiaceae; genus Allobosea. The sequence goes on from JAYWHQ010000259.1 coordinate 7,572, forward strand.
GGACAGTTTCCGCCCGCACACGCTCGTGATCTGCCGCGCCGAGACCTGTGCTGCGCCCGCAATGGTGGCCGTCTTCGAGGCAAGCGGCACAGAGGCCGAAGCCTATGCCCGCATGATTGCGCATGATCCGACGCGTCTGATCCAGCGCCCTGCCAACACAGAAACAACGGCGCCGCGCAAAGCCGCAAGGCCAGCAAAGAAGCCAGCCCATCCCGGCAGCATCACGACGACCGAGCGATTGATGGCTGATGGCCTGGAAGGTCAGCGCATCACGATCACTTCGAAAAGCGCCGATGTCCGCGCCGTCAGTGCCGTGATCCTGCAGAAACGTCATAGCAAGGGCCTGACCGTCGTGCTGGCCGTGGCGGCAGACCGGGACAATGCGCTGGCTTTCGCCAAGGCCGGGATGGGCGGGCTCTGGTAGAAGTTGCGCTTCGCGAAGGATTGTTGCGCTGGGTCCCGGATCGGGTTTCGCTTGCGCTCCACCCGTCCGGGAATCGATTTCCGGGGCCATGCAGCGCCAGCGGAATGGAACCCGGAATCCAGCGCAAGAACGCGCCGCGTCAGCGGCACTTGATGCTCTCGCCAGCGCAATGCGCCGGTGAAAACTCCAACAACACGGTTGAGTGCGGCATGATTCGCGCTTAAGCGGTTTGGCATCAAGCCTGCGCGAGGAGCCTTCATGAAAGCCCGTGTCACCGTCACCCTGAAAACCGGCGTGCTGGACCCTCAGGGCAAGGCCATCGAAGGCGCGCTCGCCTCGCTCGGAGTCCCCGGCATAGCCAGTGTGCGGCAGGGCAAGGTCTTCGACATCGAGATGTCCGGCACCGACAAGGCCGCTGCTGAAGCTGCGCTGAAGATGGCCTGCGAAAAGCTGCTGGCCAACACGGTGATCGAGAATTTTCGGGTCGAGATTCCGGGCTGAGGTTCCGGGCTGAGATTCCGGGGTGAGATTTAATGACAAAGCCGAGATCTGAAAGCTGATGCCCATGCACGCCGCCGTCATCACATTCCCGGGCTCCAACCGCGATGGCGATGTCGCGGCGGCACTCCGTCAGGCCGGCGCCAAGGTCTCCCATGCCTGGCATGGCGATCATGATCTGCCTAAGGGCACCGATCTTGTCGTGCTGCCAGGCGGTTTTTCCTATGGCGACTATCTGCGCTGCGGCGCGATTGCCGGCCGCGCCCACCTCATGGATGCCGCCCGCGCCCATGCGGCGCGCGGCGGGCTGGTGCTGGGCATCTGCAATGGCTTCCAGATCGCCTGCGAGGCCGGGCTGTTGCCGGGCATTCTCGTGCGCAATGCCGGGCTTAAATTTGTTTGCCGTCGCCAGCATCTCAAGGTCGAGCGCAACGACACGGTCTTCACCTCGGCCTACGCCCGTGGCCAGATCATCGATGTCTGCATCGCCCATGGTGAGGGCAATTACATCGCTGATGCTGAAACGATGAAGCAACTTGAGGGCGAGGGGCTTGTCGCCTTCCGCTATTGCGACGCGGCTGGCCTTGTCACGGATGCAGCCAATCCCAACGGCTCGACCCATGGCATCGCCGGGATTTATTCGGCCAAGAGGAATGTGCTCGGCATGATGCCGCATCCCGAAAACCTGATCGACAGCCTTGTCGGCGGCACGGATGGGCGCGGGCTCTTCGCCAGCCTCATGCAGGCCGCCTGAAGCTGCTCGATCAGGGCGCGGCCTTTGCGGCCTCAGCCAGAAGCTGCGCTGCGCTCTGGGCGTCGAGCGCGCCGATATGCTTCTTGAGAATGCGGCCATCAGGCCCGATCAGGAATGTTTCGGGCACGCCATAGACGCCCCAGTCGATCGCCGCGCGCCCGGCCCGGTCGGAGCCGACAGCTGAATAGGGATTGCCGAGCTGGCCCAGAAACCGTCGGGCATTTTCGGGCTCGTCCTTGTAGTTCAAGCCCAGAATGGCGACCTTGCCGGACTTTACCTGCGGAGAATTCGCCATCGCCACCAGAAAAGGATGCTCGACCCGGCAGGGCGCGCACCAGCTGGCAAAGACATTGACGATGCTGGCTTGGCCCCTGGCCAGATCGGCCGGCGTGAAAGCGGGCACCGGACGGCCCTCTCTTGTCAGGCCCTCCAGCGGCACCAGCGCCAATGCGGGTGCAGACTTGCCCACCAGGGCCGACGGCACGCGCGAGGCATCACCCGCAAACAGCCGGAACAGAAAGAGCAGCGCCAGAGCGCCAAACAGCGCCAGAGGCAGCAGGAAAATGCCACGTTTCATGAGCATCCCATCATGACCGGTGGCCCGCATCCGAACGCCGGGTGATGCCGCGCGCCTCGAGTTCGGCCAGCTTGCGCTTCTGCTGGCGATGATCGGCCATCACGCTGAGAACCAGCCCGCCGATGACAAGCACAGCCGCAGCATAGGACAGCAGGATGAAGGCCGCATGGGGCCCAAGATTCGGCAACATGTTCATGCGCTGGCACCGGAGGGCATCTGGCCCACAGCATCAAGCCGCGCCGCCTCCAGGATTTCCAGCGTACGGATGCGCCGCCGCATGATCTCGGCCCGCATCGCCAGCATGTGCAGCGCCAGCGCCAGCAGCGTGAACCCGACCGCGACCAGCAGCAACGGCCACAGCATCGAGGGATGGATTGACGGCCCCTGCAGCCGGAAGACCGAAGCCGGCTGATGCAACGTGTTCCACCAGTCGACCGAGAACTTGATGATCGGCACATTGATGAAGCCGACCAGCGTCATGATCGCGACAGCGCGGCCCGCGCGCGAAGGGTCATCAATGCTGCGCCAGAGCGCCAGCAGCCCGAGATAGATCAGGAGCAGCACCAGCACCGAGGTGAGCCGCGCATCCCAGACCCAGTAGGTGCCCCACATCGGCTTGCCCCAGAACGCGCCCGTCAGCAGGCAGACCAGCGTGAAGGCCGCCCCGATGGGGGCTGCCGCTTTCTGCGAGACATCGGCCAGCGGATGCCGCCAGATGAGGGTGCCCAGCGCCGACAACGCCATCAACGTGTAGAGAAACAGCGCCAGCCAGGCGGCCGGCACATGAATGTACATGATGCGCACGGTCTCGCCCTGCTGATAATCGGCAGGCACCGAAAAGACGGCCAGCCACAGGCCAATGCCGAGAGCCGCAAGCGCAAGCGCCCAGAGCCAGGGCAGAAGAGCGCCTGACAGCTGCATGAAACGCGTTGGATTGGCGAGAGCGAGCAGGTTGGGCATCGGTCGGCTTGGTGTCCTTGTCAGGCATCAGTCTTCATTCTGATGTAGCGGCGAGGCGGGCCTTGTTCAATCTCAAGCGCGCTCGCCCGGGAAGTCTTGATCGCCGCAGTGGCTACTCTGTCTGCCGAAGCGCAGCCGCGCTCGCAAACACGCCAACCACAACCGCCACGAGCGAGATCGCGCACAGGATCAGGAATGGCGCCAGAAAGGGCACTGTGCCACCAATCGCGGCATTGGCTGCCGAGACGCCAAAAATCAGCGTCGGCACGCTCAAGGGCGCGACAAGCACCGGCACGATCAGCCCGCCGCGCCGCAACGTCGCTGTCAGCGCGGCCCCTACCGCGCCGATGAAGGTCAAGGCGGGCGTGCCTGCCAGCATGGTCAGGGCCAGAGGCAACATCGCCTCGACCGGCAGCGCCACCAGCAGGCCGAGCAGGGGTGCCGCCAGCGCCAGCGGTAGCCCCGTCGTCAGCCAATGCGCCAGACCCTTGGCAAGCACCGCGCCCTCCAGCGGCAGAGGTGAACCATGCAGCAGCTCGATGCTGCCATCCTCGACATCGGCCTGAAACAGCCGGTCGAGCCCGATCAGCGTGGAGAGCAGCGCGCCCAGCCAGAGAATGGCGGGCGAAATACGAGACAGAAGGTTGAGGTCAGGCCCCAGCGCAAAGGGGATCAGCGTCACCAATATGAGGAAGAAGGCCAGCGCCAGCCCGCCGCCGCCGCCCGCGCGGATGGCCAATGTCAAATCGCGCCGCAGCAGGGCCCAGAAGGCGCGCCTCATTGCGCAGGCCCGATCTGCAGTGTCTTTGCATCCACCAGGCCAAGCGGCCCATGCGTCGCCGCGACAATCATGCCGCCACGCGCCAGATGCGCCTGCATCAGCCCGGTCAGCACGTGTTGCGACACCGTATCCAGCGCCGAAAACGGCTCATCCAGCAGCCAGATCGCCCGATGCGCCACCAGAAGTCGTGCCAGCGCCACACGCCGTCTTTGCCCCGCAGACAAATAGGCCACAGGCAGCGCGGCAGCGTGCGCCAGCCCGACCGCATCGAGTGCGGCCTCAGGTTGCAGAGCAGGTGCGACCAGCATGTCGCACGCAAAAGTGAGGTTCTCGGCTGCCGTCAATGCGCCTTTGAGCCCGTCACGATGCCCGACCAGATGGATGTGCTCGGCGAGTGGTGCCTCGCCCCCGCCCTCGAACATGAGCGTGCCGTCCTCGATGGCCAGCCGGCCCGCCAGCAGGGCAATCAGGCTGGATTTGCCGGCACCATTGCGCCCGGTCAACACCAGCGCCTCGCCGGAGCGCAAGCTAAAGGACACGTCTTTGAAAATCAGCCGACCGCCGCGCGCACAAGCGAGACGGTCAGCGGTCAGATGCAAACGGCTGTGAGTGAGGAGGCTCGCCACGGCGTTTTAAATCTCATCCAGTCACAAGCTGAAGCCGAATTCAGTGCAACCTATCGGGCGCAAGTCTGGTCGGCGCAAGTCTGGTCTGGTCAGCGGGAACCTGGCGGCGTCAGATTTCGCCCGAAATCGGACCGAAAGTCGCACGCGTCCAGTCTCCGCAACCCTATGGCAGCAGGTCTGGAATTGTTCTATAGAGCGCTCAGGCTGTGCCGCGTGTCAGATCTGGCGCGGGGGCCCGGGCACCCCCGGGGCGGCACGCGCGCATTGCGCTGTTCAGGCCTTCGTTTCGATGTGGCCAAACGCTTTGCGGCGTATGGTGCGTCGGGTCGTGACAGCCCCCTTATCAGGATTTTCATCCATGACATCGCTCGATTCCTTCAAGTGCCGCAAGACGCTGACCGTCGGTACGCGCAAATACGTCTATTATTCGCTGAAAGCCGCCGAGAAGAACGGCCTGGCCGGCATTGCCGCCCTGCCCTTCTCGATGAAGGTGCTGCTGGAGAACCTGCTGCGCAACGAGGACGGCACCACCGTCAAGAAGGCCGATATTCTGGCCGTCGTCGACTGGCTGACGGACAAGGGTCTGGCCGGCAAGGAAATCGCCTTCCGCCCTGCCCGCGTGCTGATGCAGGATTTCACCGGCGTGCC
>JAYWHQ010000260.1:0-3588 GCA_043777655.1 Allobosea sp.
TTCGGCAAGTCCGCACGCGAGGTCACGGTGGCCGAGGCCGCGATGCTGGCCGGGCTGTTCAAGGCGCCGACGCGCTTTGCGCCCCATGTGAACCTGCCAGCGGCGCGCGGTCGCGCCAGCGATGTCCTGTCCAACATGGTCGAAGCCGGTTTCATGACGGCTGGACAGATCGACTCCGCCCGCCGCAATCCGGCGACACCGATTGACCGGCGGCGGGATTCCAGCCCGGATTACTATCTCGACTGGGCCTTTGACGAGGTGCGCAAGCTGGCAACCGATGGCCGCCTTGGCCCCGAGCGTGTGCTCATCGTCAAGACACCGCATGATCCTGCACTCCAGAAACAGGCTGATGCCGCAGTCGAGGCCATCCTGCGCCAGCACGGGCCGGACTATGGTGCGCGCCAGGCGGCGACCGTGGTGATGGAAACCGATGGTGCCGTGCGCGCCATTGTCGGCGGACGCGACTATGGCGCGAGCCAGTTCAATCGCGCCACTGACGGCCAGCGCCAGCCGGGCTCGTCCTTCAAGCCCTTCGTTTACGCCGCCGCCATGTCGGCCGGGCTCTACAAGCCTTCGACGATCGTCACGGATCGTCCCATCTGCATCGGCAACTGGTGTCCCAACAACTATGGCCGCTCTTATGCGGGCTCGATGCCATTGACCACGGCGCTGGCCAAATCGATCAACACGATCCCGGTGCAGATGTCTGTCAATCTGGGCAAGGCGACGGGCGAGACGCATGAGGGCCGCGCGGCCCGCATCGGCCGTATGAAGATCATCGAGACCAGCCGCGCCATGGGCCTGACCTCCGCACTGACTGACACGGTGTCGCTGCCGATTGGCGCGGCAGAAGTCACAGTCATGGACATGACGGCTGGCTATGCCGTCTTTGCCAATGGCGGCAAGCGGGCGCAGCCCTACCCGGCCATCGAGGTGCGCAACTCGCATGGCGACGTGATTTACCGTCAGGACACGCATGCGCCGAAAGCGGCGCAGGTGCTCAGCACCGGCGTGGCACATGACATGAACCAGATGCTTTCGCGCGTGCCAATCGAGGGGACGGGACGAAGAGCCGCGCTGGAAGGCGTGCCGTCGGCTGGCAAGACCGGCACCACCAACGGCTACAAGGATGCCTGGTATGTCGGCTATACCGGCAATCTGGTGGCAGCGGTCTGGGTCGGCAATGATGACTCCTCGGAAACCAACAACATGACCGGTGGCTCGCTTCCGGCCATGACGTGGAAAGAGATCATGGGTTTTGCCCATCGCGATCTCGAGCTGAAGCCTATGCCCGGCGTCACACCCCTGCCCGGCGACCCCGTTGCCCCGACTGTCGCGCGTGGCTCCGGGCTCTCAACCATCGCCTCGACTTCTGGTGCTGTTTCGGCTGGCCACATGCCGCGCAAATCGTTCGAGGTGCTGACCTCGGTGGGTGACATGTTCAAGGTCATCGAGACCGGGCGCCCGGCGCGGCCCTCGGCACAGGCCGGCAATCGCAACAGCATCGAGGGTTTCCGCCCTGTGCTGATGCGCTGACACGGCCACATGCGCAGCCTGCAGATCCTCTATGTTCTGGCGCTGGCTGCCGTGACCGGGCTTGGCACGGCCTCGCACGCGCTGCGCGGCCAGCCGCCGCTGGGCCAGGTGCAGATCGGTGCCTGGACCGTCTGGCCGCGCATCGGCTCGCGCGACATTGACCCTTACGCACGTGCTGTGCTGGCACGCGGCGCGCATCTGCCACTCGGTCTGGGTGAAGGCCTGACGCTGGTTGCTTACAAGGACCAAACCGGCAAAAGCCTGAACGCTGCATGCAGCTATGCGATCAGCGGTTTTGTGCCGACAGCCCGCGGATGGACCTTGACTGTCTCTGACTCGAACGGCCAAGCCTTGCCCGAAGCACGACAGCGCACAGGTTTCAGCGATGCGGAAGTGACCCGGCGCGAGAATGGCGAACTGGCCATTGGCCTGTCGCGTGAGGCGCTGGCTGGCGACTGGCTGCCCTTGCCAAAGAGCAGCAGCTTCACGCTCGTCCTGCGGCTCTATGATACGCCAGTGTCGGGCACGGCGTCCGAGCTTTCCGCCGGGCAATTGCCCCGAATCGAGCGGTTGAGCTGCACATGATCGCACGAGCGGCTTCGCATCTCCTGCGTGCTCCAGCCTCGGCCCGGCGCGGGATCGACATGCTGGGCGGGCTCAAGCGTTTTGTCTACCTGACGGCACTTGGCCTCGTGCTAGGCACCATCGTTCATCTGGTCGCGGTCTTCCTCATTCCGCGTCTGGCAGAACGGGATGCGGCAAACCAGTTCTCCGAAATGGGAGAAGAGGGCAAGGCTGACTTGCTGGACGCCACAAAGCAGGCGAACCAGGCCGTCATCGACGGGGACCCCAGAACCGCAATCGCCGCCTGTGGGTACAATCTTGAAACAGGTCCGGTGCGCGTGGTCGCAAGGGCAGGTCTCCTGCCGCTGAGCCTTTCGCTGCACAAGCCGGGTGGCGGGGTGCTCTATGCCATCACGGACCGCGCGGCCGTGCGCGGCACGCTGGAATTCGTGATCCTGACTGCGGCCCAGCTGGACGAGCGGCTCGCACGCGATGACGAGAGCGAAAGTGTGCGCGAATTGCGGGTGGTTTCACCAAGCGAGCAAGGCATCGTGGTCGCGCGCGCGCTCGCCAAGCGAGCTTCAGATCGGGCCGAGGCAGAGGCTTTGGTGAAGGATGTCGCTTGCGGGCTGGCGGATTGACGACGCGTCCGTCCTGCCAGCAAGCGCTACTTCGTCACCAGCGGGCCATGCCTGAACACGCCGACTTCCGAAATACGCTCGAAACCCTTGGCCTCGGCCTCCAGCGCCATGATGGCGCGCTCGGCGATGATGGCTTCGCTGGCCGGCATTTCGACCACCAGATTGTCGAGCGCAAAACGGTAGGACAGGATGCGGTAATGCAGCCGCTCGCGCACCCAGCGCACGAGTCCCTCGTTTTCGACGACGCGTTCCACTGCCGGCTCGTGATGTTGCGGAGGCACCCAGGGCGAGCCTTCCGCCGTGCGCAGGCGCACGCGGTCTGCTGAGACCACGCGACCTGTGATCTGCCGGAAGGGTGCGATCAGCAGGCGATCGGCATGGGCATCCTCCGCCAGCCGCCGATAGCGCGAGGCAGGCGAGCGGAAGTCGCCGCCGCGAAGCGCTGTCCAGTAAGCCGAGATGGTGATGGATTGGGCCTCGACGGGCAGGATGCGCGTGCGGGCGAGCTCGGAGATTTGCCGGTCAAACAGACTGCGCTCATGCGCCGGGCTGATGAAGCGAAAGGCGCGGTTGCGCAGAACCACTTCATCATCGGTCTGGTGAAACCACGAGGAGGGCTCGCCGCGCATGGTCGCGAGCCAGCCGCCGGCTGTGGGGTAGACTGTGGCGTTCCATATTGAAGGACGAGGACGCCCGAGATCGCCCGTTTCGGTGCAGCCGGAGGCAAGCAGGGCGAAGGCGACAGTCACTGCCCTTGCCGCTGTGGGCCAGAAACGTGGCGAGCCTGACAGGACCATCAGATGACTGTCAGCCGCGCCGGCGGCGAGGCGTTCCGTTGCGGGGACGG
>JAYWHQ010000261.1:0-12656 GCA_043777655.1 Allobosea sp.
CATGACAGTTCCAGCGACGCTCAAGCCCGGCGACCATCTCTTTCTGGTCGATGGCTCCAACTTCATTTTCCGCGCCTATTTCCAGTCCATCAACCAGGACAGGCGCTACAATTTCCGCACCGATGGCTTGCCGTCTGGCGCTGTGCGGCTGTTTGCCACCAAGCTGCTGCAATTCGTTAAGGATGGCGTGCTCGGCATCCGGCCAACGCATCTGGCGATCATCTTCGACAAGTCGGAGAACTCGTTCCGCAAGGCGCTCTATCCAGCCTACAAGGCCAACCGCTCGGAGCCGCCGGCCGATCTGGTGCCGCAATTTCCGCTGATGCGCGACGCTGTGCGGGCCTTCGGGCTTATCCCTGTCGAGCAGGACACCTACGAGGCCGATGACCTGATCGCGACCTATGCGAAGCAGGCAAGCCAGGCCGGCGCCGACGTGCTCATCATCTCGGCTGACAAGGACCTGATGCAGCTCATCGGGCCGGGCGTTGCCATGTATGATCCGGCCTCCGGCGACCAGAAAAAAGGCTCCTTCCGCGAGGAGCGGCGCATTGGCGAGCCCGAAGTGGTCGACTATTTCGGGGTCATGCCCAACCGCGTCGTCGACGTGCAATCCCTGTCTGGGGACGCGACCGACAATGTGCCTGGCGCGCCGGGCATCGGCATCAAGACGGCCGCACAGCTTATCTCCGAGTACGGCGATCTCGACACGCTGCTGGCGCGGGCTGGCGAAATCAAGCAGCCCAAGCGGCGCGAGACGCTGACTGATCCCGACGTCGTGGCGAAGGTGCTGATGTCGCGCAAGCTGGTGCGGCTGGTCGATGACGCACCGCTGCTGGTGCCCATCACGGACCTGACGCTGACCGCCCCGGACCCGGTGCTGCTGGTCGCTTTTCTCAAGGCGATGGAGTTCACCACTGTCACAAAGCGTGCAGCGGAAGCCTTTGGTGGCGATCCGGCCACCATCGAGGCCGAACCGACGCTGGCGCCCGGCGGCAGCCGGGCGGCTGAGCTGAAGCTGCGCTATGCCGAGGCGAGCGGGTTGGACCCGGCGTCAGCCGGCACAGCGGACGCGTCTGCCAGCGCGGCAGCCGCAGCGGCCAATGGTGATGCTGGAACGCCTGCGGCTGAAGCCACACCCGCCACCCGCGTGGCCAGTGCCAAACAGGCGGCCCTGCTGCCGCCGATAAAGCCGGAGAGCTATGCCTGTGTGCGCACGGTTGCCGAGCTCAAGACCTGGGTCGCCCGCGCCCATGAGGCTGGCATCATTGCCATCGACACCGAGACCAATGCGCTCGATGTGATGCAGGCCGATCTCGTTGGCGTCTCGCTCGCGGTTGCGCCGGGCCAGGCCTGCTACATTCCGCTGCTGCATCGCGGCGGCACGGACCTGTTCGGCGGTGGACTGCTGGAAGGCCAGATCGCCACGGCAGAGGCGCTGGCGATCCTGAAGCCGCTGTTCAGCGATCCCGGCGTGTTGAAGATTGGCCAGAACCTCAAGTTCGATCTGACCGTGCTGAAGCGCCATGGCGTCGATGTCTCGCCCATCGATGACACGATGCTGATGTCCTATGCGCTCGATGCAGGCACCAACAGCCATGGCATGGACCGGCTCTCCGAGCTGCATCTCGGCCACAAGACGGTCGCCTACTCAGACGTCACCGGAACCGGCAAGGCGCAGGTGACATTCGACAAGGTGCCATTGGAAGCAGCCACCGCCTATGCAGCCGAAGATGCGGACGTCACGCTGCGGCTCTGGCATGTGCTGAAACCGAGGCTGGCAGCTGAAGCCAAGACCACCGTCTACGAGACGCTGGAGCGGCCGCTGGTGCCAGTGCTGTCACGCATGGAGCAGCGCGGCATCGCGATTGACCGGCAGATCCTGTCGCGGCTGTCTGGCGATTTCGCGCAGTCTCTGGCGCGGCTGGAGGACGAGATTTACGAGCTGGCAGGCGAGCGCTTTACCATCGGCTCGCCCAAACAGCTGGGCGATATCCTCTTTGGCAAGATGGGCCTCTCGGGCGCCAAGAAGACCGCGACCGGCCAATGGGCGACAGGCGCCAGCGTGCTGGAGGATCTGGCAGAGGAAGGCCATGCCCTGCCTGGCAAGATTCTGGAATGGCGCCAGCTCTCCAAGCTGAAATCGACCTATACCGACGCGCTGCCAAACTATGTGAATGCGCAGACACAGCGCGTGCATACTTCTTTCTCGCTGGCAGCGACAACAACCGGCAGGTTGTCGTCCTCAGAGCCCAACCTGCAGAACATCCCGATCCGCACCGAGGCAGGCCGCAAGATCAGGACGGCCTTCGTGCCAGAGAAGGGATTCCAGCTGGTCTCGGCCGATTACAGCCAGATCGAACTGCGCATCCTGGCGCACATCGCCGACATCCCGCAGCTGCGGCAAGCCTTTGCCGATGGCGTGGATATTCATGCCATGACCGCTTCCGAGATGTTCGGCGTGCCGGTGGCCGGCATGCCATCAGAGGTGCGCCGCCGGGCCAAGGCGATCAATTTCGGCATCATCTACGGCATTTCGGCTTTTGGCCTTGCCAACCAGCTTGGCATCGGGCGCGAGGAGGCCTCGGCCTACATCAAGAAGTATTTCGAGCGCTTCCCCGGCATCCGCGACTACATGGACACAACCAAGCAGTTCTGCCGGACGCATGGTTTTGTCACCACGATCTTCGGACGCGTCTGCCACTATCCGGCTGTCGCCTCGAAGAACCCGCAGGAGCGCGCGTTCGTCGAGCGGCAGGCGATCAACGCGCCGATTCAGGGCTCGGCATCCGACATCATCCGCCGCGCCATGATCCGCATGGAAGATGCGCTGGCGGCAGAAAAACTGTCAGCCCGCATGCTGCTTCAGGTGCATGACGAACTGGTCTTTGAAGTGCCGGAGGCGCAAGTCGAGGCCACCTTGCCTTTGATCCGCCGCATCATGGTCGATGCTCCAGCACCTGCCGTCCAGCTCAAGGTGCCCTTGCAGGTCGAGGCGAGGGCCGCAGGAAACTGGGACGAGGCGCATTGAAAGCGGCGGATAGCGCGTTCTCGGCACTTTCCTGAACGCACCGAATCTCGCACAGTCGCGTCATGCGGCTTTCGCTTTTCAAACGCGCACCTGACCCGGACAAGATCGAGGTCAGCCATGGCGGACAGGCCTTCCCTGTCTCGGTCAAGCGGCGGGCGACGGCGCGGCGCATCACCTTGCGTGTGTCCAGCGCCACCGGCGAGATTGTGCTCAGCCTGCCGCAGCGCGGCGATTTCGAGGCTGCACGCGTCTTTGCCGAGAACCATGGCGGCTGGATTGCCGCACGCATGGCCAAGCGACCGGCCAAGGTGGCGTTCGAGCCCGGAGCAACCTTTCCGTTTCGCGGCGTGCCGCACCGGATCGTGCATTGGTCGAACATTCGTGGCGTGACACAGGCGACGACAGATCGTGATGGGCAGCCCATCATTGCCGTCTCCGGCGATGTGCGCCATGTGGCGCGGCGCGTCAGCGATTTCCTCAAGCGCGAGGCGCTGAAAGATCTGGAGCGCGCCGTGCTTCGGCATTCAGCCGCGCTCGGCATCCCGGCGCGCAAGATCACCATTCGCGACACCAGGAGCCGCTGGGGCTCCTGCACATCGCGCGGCGATCTCAACTTTTCCTGGCGGCTGGTGATGGCGCCGCCCTTGGTGCTGGACTATCTCGCTGCCCATGAGGTGGCCCATCTCAAGGAGATGAACCACTCCCACCGGTTCTGGGCGTTGACGCACAAGCTCTGTCCGCAGACCGAAGAAGCGGAGGCCTGGCTCAAGCGCCATGGCGTGACCCTGCACGGGTTCGGCTAACCTCGTTACAATGCGGCCCGGCGCAGCTGATGGTCGACAGGTCAGCCATGATGCCTTAGCCCTTCAAGCTGACCTGACTTGGATGGCTTCACCGATGCTGCGACCCAACACACTCGCCATGACAGCGGTACTCGCCATGCTGACGGCGCTGGGCCCACTGGCGACCGATTTCTACCTGCCGTCGCTGCCTGACATCGTGCGCGTGCTGGACACCACGACGTCTGGCGCGCAGGCCACGCTCTCGGCCTTCCTGTTCGGCTTCGCGGCAGGCCAGGTCATCTGGGGTCCGCTGTCGGACCGACTCGGCCGCAAGCCGGTGCTCTACATCGGGTTGTCATTGTTCATCGTCGCGACTGTGGCCTGCGCCGCCAGCCCTGACATCGGCTCGCTGATCGGCGCGCGCGTGTTGCAGGCGCTGGGCGCATCTGGCCCTATCGTGCTGGGTCGCGCCATGGTGCGCGATCTCTATGATGGCCCCCGCGCGGGGCAGGAACTGTCGCGCATGGGCATGATCATGGGCGTCGTGCCGGCCATTGCGCCGGTGCTCGGCGCGGGACTTCACGAGGCGTTCGGCTGGCGCTCGACATTCGTTGCATCGCTTGTCTTTGCTATCGGCATTCTCATCATCGTGCTGACCATCATGCCGGAGACCTTGCGAGAGAAGGTGCGCGAGCCGCTCTCGATCGGTTCGATCTTTCGGGGCTATGCGACGATCCTCGAGAACAGGGCCTACAGGGTCTATGCGGGTTTGACCGCCCTGGCCTATGCCGGGCTGTTCGCCTTCATCTCCGGCTCCTCATTCGTGCTGGTCAACATCTATGGCCTGTCGCCGCGCGGCTTTGCCCTCTCCTTCGCCTTTGGTGTGCTGGGTTTCATCAGCGGCACCATCCTGGCGCAGAAGCTCGTGTTGAAGCGGGGGCTCGATGGCGTCATCGGCATTGGCGTTGTCTGCCTGGCGCTGGGTGGGGCCACCATGCTGCTGCTGGTGCTGCTTGGCACCGGGTCGTCTCTGGAAATCACCTTGCCGATGGCGCTCTATACCGTGGGCGTCGGCATGGTGATGCCGCAGGCACAGGCCTCTGCCATGATGCCTTTTGGCGCGCGTGCGGGAGCTGCCTCCTCGCTGACGGGTCTGTGCCAGATGTTACTTTCAGCCTGTGTAGGCCTGCTGGTGGGCTGGCTGCTGAAGGGCTCGGCCTTGCCGATGCCCATGCTGATCGCGCTGATCGGCGCGGCCGCGCTCGCGCTGTTTCATGCCGGACGCAAGGCGCGCACGGGCGCTGCCTGAGCGCTCTGCTTAGCCGCCGAACAGCCGTTCGAGGAAGCCCTTTTCGCCCGCGGGTGGCGGTGCCCAGGCGCGATCACCATTGGGCGATATCGGCGCATTCGATCGTGCAGAAGTCCGGTTGTCGCGCGCCGGGTCAGGCAGTCCCGCCACAGGCTGGCCGTCGCCAAAGAACGGCTTGGGGCCCGTGCGCCAGAGCCCGCCGGGCAGCGGCGCGGGTTGCAGGCCGATATGGGCGGCCTTCATGTATTTGCCCCAGATTTCCGATGGAAGGCCGCCGCCGGAAACCTTCTTCATCGGGGTGTTGTCATCATTGCCGAGCCAGACAGCCGTGACCAGGCGAGCGGAGTAGCCAACAAACCAGGCATCGCGGAAATCCTGCGTTGTGCCGGTCTTGCCTGCGGCTTCCCAGCCGGGGATCTCGGCCTTGCGGCCTGTCCCGGTCAGCAAGGTTTCACGCATCATGCTGTTCATCATCGACAGGGCTGGCGGCTGGACAATGCGGCCCATGCCTTCGCCCTGGCGGCGATAGACAACCCTGCCATTGGTCGTTTTCACTTCGCGGATCACATAGGGGATCACGCCCTGCCCGTTATTGGTAAACACGGCATAGGCGGTTGCCATTTCGAGCGGTGTCACTTCTGATGTGCCGAGCGGCAACGAGGCATTCGGTTGCAGCGCCGAGTTGATGCCCAGCCGCTGCGCGGTGCGCACCACGGCCTTGGGGCCGACTTCCTGCCCGAGCTTGACGGCGACCGTGTTGAGCGACAGCGACAAGGCCGTCTGCAATGTCACCGGGCCGCGATAATCGCGCGAATAGTTCTCGGGCTGCCAGCCCTTGATTGTGACTGCCGAGTCCTCGCGGATCGAGTCCGGTGTCAATCCGCCCTCGACCGCCGTCAGATAGACAAACGGCTTGAAGGCCGAGCCAGGCTGCCGCTTGGCCGCAGTCGCGCGGTTGAACTGGCTTTTGCCATAGTCGCGTCCGCCCACCAGCGCGCGCAGTCCGCCATCTGGTGCCAGTGTCACGATCGCGCCTTGCGAGACACCCTGCCTGCTGCCCTGCGCAGCGAGTGACTCGACCAGCACCGACTCGGCCAGCCCCTGCAATTTGGGATCGATCGAGGTCAGCACCGTGACATCGCCCTCGACCGCACCAATGAAGTCATCCAGCACATCCATCACGTGGTCGGCAGCATAGTTCACGGAGCCCGCACCTGTGCGGTCAACCGCCTCGGCTGGCGCGACAAGTGCCGTCTTGGCTGCATTTTCGGAGACGAAGCCCTGCTCGCTCATAGCGGCCAGCACGAGTTGTGCCCGTTTCTCGGCTGCGTCCGGATTGCGGTTGGGTGCCAGCCGCGAAGGGGCCTGCACCAGCCCCGCCAGCATCGCCGCCTCCGCAATGTTGACCGAGCGCGCCGATTTGCCGAAGTAGCGCTGGGCCGCCGCCTCGACGCCATAGGCGCCCGAGCCGAAATAGACGCGGTTCAGGTAAAGCTCGAGGATCTGGTCCTTGCTGTAGGTCTGCTCCAGCCAGAGCGCGAGAATGGCTTCCTGGATCTTGCGTGAGGCCGTGCGGTCCTGAGTCAGGAACAGGTTCTTGGCGAGCTGCTGGGTCAGCGTCGAGCCGCCCTGCATCGTGCCGCGTGAGCGGATGTTGCGCACCAGCGCACGCGTGATGCCGATCGGGTCGATGCCGAAATGGCTGTGGAAGCGTCTGTCCTCGATGGCGATGAAGGCATTGGGCAGATAGGGCGGGACTTCACGGATGTTGATCGTTCGTCCCCCCGTCTCGCCACGGTTGGCGAGCAGCGAGCCATCAGCCGCGAGTATCGCCACATTTGGCGGGCGTTTCGGCACGCTGAGCTTGTCGATGCTCGGCAATTGCGCTGCATGGTAGGCGATCAGGCCACCGAGCCCGATCACGGCCCAGAGTCCGAGAACGGCCGTCCAGTAGAAGGCACGCCCGAGAAACGAGCTGCCACTGCGCCCGTTGCGCTTGCGGCTGCGGCCATCACGGTGGAGGCGCGGCGGATCAGGCTCATGGCGGGCTGGCTTCGGGCCACGCCTGCCGTGGCGATCTTCCGGCGAAAGGCGCAAGTCGAGATCACCACGCGACGAGCCGCGCGGGCCATCCATGGTCGGCTCGCGCCGCCCGCCCTCATTGCCTCTGCGCGTCGTCATCTTGTCCGCAACACATCCACGACGCCGATATGGCGCCAGTTCTACCCGACGCCAGTCAATCATGGCGCTTTTAAGGGGCGGTTAAGGCTCGCAAGGATTTGGCCTATAGCGTGGCAGGATCATGTGATGCGGTTTGAGCATCAGAAATCCGTTGCAGCCGGGCTGGCTGAGACAACATGATGCCTGCAGTGAAACCGGAGGCGAGATCATGGACGGCATCAACAGACGATACCTGCTGGCGGCGGGTGCCGCTTTCGGCCTGCTGTCCCCACGCACCGGGCTGGCGCAATCCACTTCCCTGACGCTCCTGACTGCCGCCAAGGGCAGCGCCTTCCTGCCCTATGGCGAAGGGCTGGCCAAGGTTCTGGCAGGGAGCGGCATCACCATCGAGGTGCGCGAATCGAAAGGCTCCACCGAAAACTTGAGCACTGTCGAGGCTGGCGCCAGCGCCCTTGGTCTGGCCTTTCTGGGTTCGGCCCATCAGGCGCTCAACGGCATTGGCCCGTTTGCAGGGAAGCGTCATGCCAATGTGAGGGCGCTGTTTCCAATGTATGACACCTCGTTCCAGCTGATCTCTCTGCCCGACAAGGGGCAGCCCGTCACCTTCCGTGCGCTGGACAGCAAAAAGGTTGGTATTGGTCCGGCAGGCGGCCCTGCCGAAGGCTACTTCAAAGGCCTTTCAGAAGAGGCGGGCATCAAGCCTGTTCTGGTTGCAGGTTCGGCAACCGAGCTTGCCGCCAAGCTCGTCTCTGGCGAGATTGATGCGCTCTGGCAGGGCGCGAGCATTCCGATTCCGGCATTCAGCCAGATTGCCGATGGCAACGCTGCACGCGTTTTCGGATTGACCGAGGCTGACGTCGCTCTTGCACTGAAGCGCTTTCCCTTCCTGTCACCCTCCTTGACACCCGCTGGCGTCTACAAGGGACAATCCGAGCCCATCCGTTCCGTTTCAGCCTGGAATGTCGTGATCGCCAACAAGGATCTTTCCGACGCGCAGGCCTATGCGCTCACAAAGGCAATCCTCTCCGCGCCTGATCTGGCTTCAGTGGTTGGCCCTGCGGCTCGCAGCACGCGTGCTGACAATGCGTCCGTCAACACCGTCGTGCCCTATCACCGGGGGGCTGCCCGCTATCTGGCTGAAGTCGGCGTGAACGTTCGGTCCGAGTGAGACTTGCAGCGGCCCTTTTTTCCCGACAGGCACAGCCACTCGCACAAGCAAAAAGCGGGCGCCGTTCACACGGCGCCCGCTTCTGTACTTGGCTTAGAAAGAAGCTTCAGGCGCCGGAAGCAATCCAGCGCGACAAGTCGCTCTTGGGGGCGGCGCCCACTTTCTGCGAAACCAGCTTGCCATCCTTGAACATCATCAGCGTCGGGATCGAGCGGATGCCGAATTGCGCCGGGATCTGCTGGTTCTCGTCGACATTCATCTTCACGATCTTGATCTTGCCGTTCATCTCGGCGGCAATCTCGTCGAGCGCCGGGCCAATCATGCGGCAGGGCCCGCACCATTCGGCCCAGAAATCGACGACAACCGGCTCGGTCGATTTCAGCACATCGGCCTCGAAGCTGGCATCAGTCACTTTGGTCGCGCCCATGGGGTGAGCCTTTCACGGAACAGTTGAATCAGGTCGAGTGAAGCTAAGAACCGGCAGCAGGCGGGTCAAGGCTGTAGGCGCATTGCATCTGTCCATCTCACGCAGCCGTGACAGATTTTGCGATGTCGGGCTGGCCAATGAGCGCCAGCGCTGCATCCATGGCGGCGTTTGAGGGAGCGAGCACGGACATGTCGGCCGTGTAGATGACCTGGACATCCACTGTTCGGCCCGGATAGAGCCGGGTGACAAGGTCGCGGTAGATGGCGAGCTGGGCGACAGTTGACATTGGCATCTGGTCAGCCGTTCGCGGGGGGCGGGCAGCGGTCTTGTAGTCAGCCAGAATGACGCGGGTCGCGCTCACAGCCAGCCGGTCGATCTGCCCCTGGACCTGACGCGTCTCGCCTGAAGCCAGCGTGATCGCACCTGCAATCGCGACCTCGGCCATGCTGCCTGACACAAACAGGCCAGCCATTCGTGGCGATGCGATCACGTCCAATACCTGCGAGATCAATTCAGCGCGCTGCGCCTCTGGCAGGCCCGATGTCTTTGCCGCACACAGAAGGGTGGCTCTCTTGGCCCGCTGCTCAGGTGGCACATCGGGCAGGAGCTGAAGCAGCATATGGGCCATGCGCCCGACGGCTGCGGCCTCCACCAGATATGGGCCATCAGTCGGCCTGTCGCGCGCATCAGCTGCGCCAAGGGCATTGGATGGCGACAGCGGCGGAACGGATTCGACCGCATGGGGCGGCGCGCGCAGAGCCCAATCCGGGATGATGACAGCCGCCGCTGGAGCGATGGCCTGCGTCTCAGCTTGCGGCAATTCTTCAGTCACCTTGAAGCGACGCAAGCAGGTGCCATCAGGCAGCGTCATATCTTGCAGTCCCGGCTCGCTGGCGGCCAGACCCTGCTCGATCATCTGGTACCAGCTGCCATCGGGCGCCTTGCCGTCCTTCTGGATTCCACAGATCACCAGCCGGTTCATGGCGCGCGTGAGGGCAACATAGAGCAGCCGGTTATGCTCCTCGGTCTGCTTGACAACCGCATCTGCCTTGGCTGTTTCCACGCTTGTCGGGTCGCCCTTGCTGCCTGTTGACCATACAGGCAAAGGCGGCATGTTCTGTGCGACCGAGCGACCCAGCTGCACAAGCTTGCCGAGCTTCGTCCGGTTCGGCCTCAGGCCGATATCGGCAAGGAACACGATGGGTGCCTCAAGGCCCTTGGCGCCATGGATGGTCATCACCCTGACTTCGTTGCTGTCGGCGGCAAGGTCGCGTTTGATGCTGGTCTGCGCGCCGGCGATCCTCGCCAGGAACAGGGACAGTGAGGGCCCCTCGCGTTTCTCGAAATCCTGCGCGGCAGACAAGAAGACATCAAGTGCATCGCCAGCCTCGGCTCCCAGCCGCGCAACCGCCGCCTTGCGACCCCCGCGAGGGCCCAGCAGATCAGCATAGAATGCAAAAGGGCCCATATCCGCTGCGTTCACGCGGCAGGTCCGGAACAGCGCAAGCGCCTGCGCGGCGGCCGCATCCGAGCTTGCGCGCGCGGCCAGCGCATCATGCAGGGACCCTGCGCGCTCGGGCGCGAGGCACTCAAGAAAAGCATCGTCAAGCCCGAAGAGTGGCGTCTTCAGCAACGTTGCGAAGGTCAGGTCATCCTGCGGCAGTTGAACCGCCTGCCCGAGCACAAGCATGTCCTCAACCGCGATATGGTCGGACAGCTGCAACCGGTCACGACCGACGACTGGCACATGTGCCATTTTCAACGCACGGATGATGGCTTCCGACAGGGCGTTGCGGCTGCGCACCAGGATCATGATGTCGCCAGCCTGCACAGGCTGTCCGAGATCGTCACATCCGTTTGTTAGCCAGCTCTTGATGGTGGTGGCAATGCGCTGCGACAGTTGCGCGACGCCTGCCTTTCGCTCCGGCGCGTCAACCGGCGCATCCCACGGCGTCTGGTCCTGCGCCTTGTCCTGCGCTTCGAGCGGCCAGAGATCCACTGAGCCATGCGCGCTCTGCAGCGCTGTCTCATGCACCTCGGGTGGTTGACCACCGAAGCTCAGGCCGGGCCAGCTGGACTGGGGCGCGAACACCGCATCGACGGCCGCCACGATGTCAGGCGCGGAACGGAAGGAGGTCTTCAGCTCCCTATGCTCGAAGGCTTCGCCCGATTGTTCGATGCGCGAGGCAAACAGTCTTGCCATCTCACCGAATGCACTCGGCTCTGCCCCTTGAAAGCTATAGATGGACTGCTTGGCATCGCCGACCGCAAACACTGTCCGGGGTTTGACGGGATTGAAAACCGCGCCCTCGCCAGCGCCGAACTCGTCCGTCAGCCGCTCCAGGATGCGCCATTGCGCGCGGCTGGTGTCCTGCGCCTCATCCACAAGCACATGATCTATGCCTGAATCCAGCCTGTAGAGCACCCAGGCCGATTCCACACGCTGGAGAAGTGACGAGGTGCGCGTGATCATGTCGTCATGATCGAGCAAACCCGCATCCGACTTTGCCTTGGCATAGGCGCGCAACACCGCCGACACGATGCCAGTCAGCGCTGCCGTGCGCTGAACCGCTGCCAGCGATTTCAGCTGATCGACAGCCTCCGCCATTCTGTCGGCGAGGTCAGAGAAGGCTGCGAGAATCTCGGGATGAGCATCTGAGACCGCCTTGGTCACGATGTTCTTCAGCGGCCGGTCAACTTTTGTCAGCAACACTGAACGCCAGACCGTGAATCGCTGTTCATCGCACGCGCCTGTCTGCAGCTGCGCCAGCTTGGCGGCGACCTTCCGGTCGGTCACCAGACCCGGTGTGCACACGCTGATGATGTGTCCGAGATCTGCCAGCCGGTCGGCGTCTGCCAGAAAAGCAGCCTGAAGCTGCACAGCCGTTGCCGTTTGCAGATCCATCAAATCGGCAAGCTTTTGGCCGAGCGCCTCCGCCTCGACTGGCCGATCAAAATCATCAAGGAACAGCGCCTGTTCTTTCAGCGCCGCATCCATCAGTTCCGCGAAGCCGCCATCAGTCGTGTTGGCCGCGATCACTGCCAGGGCCTTGGCAAGCGCGCCATCAGGATCATCCGCTGCCCGCTGCAAGACATCGTGCCGTGCCTGCCGCATCATCCCGACCGCCTGTGCATCGTCGGCAATGTCAAAGCCTGCCGGCACATTGGCCTCGAACGGCGCACTTTGCAGCACGCGCATGCAGAAGGCATGGATCGTCTCGATGCGCAGCCCGCCCGGCGTTTCCAGCGTGCGGGCAAAGAGTGTTCTGGCACGCTTCAAGTCCACTGCGCTGACGGCGCCCGGGCCTTCGCTGGTGCGCCCGAGATCACTGAGTTCTTGGTGTAGTCGATCGTCAGCGAAGGTTGACCATTCCGCGAGCCGCGCGAAGACGCGGTTCGACATGTTGGAGGCCGCCGCCTTGGTATAGGTCAGGCAAAGGATGCGCGATGGCTGCACGCCATCGAGCAGCAGCCGCAACACACGGCTGACCAGCACGTAGGTTTTTCCAGAGCCGGCATTGGCCGAAACCCAGGCGCTGAGATCAGGTCGCGAAACAAGCTCCTGATCGTTGAGCGTGTGCGCCGGAATGTTGAAAATGCGTGGCGTTGCAGGCAAACGGGTGCTCATTGTTCGCCCTCCTGCTCATCAGCGCCTGCTCCACCGGGGGCCGCCGACCATTCCTTGTAGCGCGACAGATGGTCAAACGGCCCGCTGTAGCTGATGAATTGTGGCGCCGTGCGGGAGGCGAAGGGTCGTGTTT
>JAYWHQ010000262.1:0-12645 GCA_043777655.1 Allobosea sp.
CAGAATGTCGACAGTCGCTGCTTCTTGCACCGATGTCAGCAAGAGCTTCGCGTTGATCGACGCGGGCTCGGTCTGGCGTGCGGCGTTCTCGAATGCACCGGACATCCAGCGCTTTCAGGCGTTGACCGACGTTACTTTTGAAGTCCCGAAAGGCCAGTTTGTTGGCGTCCTCGGACATAACGGCGCTGGCAAGTCGACCCTGCTGCGAACCATCGGCGGTGTCTACCCGGCTGACAAGGGCACAATCGTCATCAATGGCAGCATGTCGGGGCTCTATGAGCTTGGGCTGGTTGGCCATTCTCAATTGACCGGTCGCCAGTATGCAGACCGGCTTTTGACAGTGCATGGCTTTGGCGCGCGCCAGCGCGCCGAGATGATTGCAGACATCCATGACTTTTCCGAGCTCGACGAACGGTTCGACGACCCTGTGCAGACCTACTCTGCAGGCATGGGCGCCCGGCTGTTTTTTGCCACGGCCACCGCAGGCCAGTATGAGTTCTACCTGCTTGACGAGGTTCTGGCCGTCGGAGACCAGCATTTCCAGTCCAAATGCTGGAAACGGTTGATGGACCGCATCGCGCACGGCGCTTCAGGCATTCTTGTCACGCATGACTGGAGCGCGGTCATCAAGCTTTGCGTAAGCGCCCATGTCCTTGACCGAGGCAAGGTCATTTTCTCTGGACCGTCCGAACGCGCTTCGCGTGTCTACCTTTACGGTAAAGACAGCGCACCGGAGATGCGGACCGATATCGCGCGCATCGTTGAGGCACCTGCATCTCCGATACCATGGGTGGCGGGTGAAGACTTCGAGCTGTCTGCGATGATCGAGATCGTGAAATCTGAACGCATCCGCGTTGCGCTGTTGATCGAGCAACTCCAGCCTGGGTTCGGCTGGGAAACAATCATGATGACCCGTTCCATGCAAGATGTCGGGTCAGAGCCCGGGATGTACAAGGTGAGCTTCCGGTTGCCGCGTTTGCCGCTGGCACCTGGAAGCTATGCGCTCAGCCTGCAACTTGTGGCACCCGACCCGGAACTGGAGAAGCAAAGCCTCATTGCCGACAGTCGTGGCTGGTTGACCGGCAATGGGCTGGATCTGGTTGTGACAGCCAAAAATGATGCAGCGATGATGCTTCCCTGCAAATGGGATATTGGCGCCTCGACAGGTGAAACTTCCAAATGACGGCCTCAATCATTGTTGAAGGTGTTGGCAAGTCCTTTGCGATTGCAGAGCAGGGGACGGGGCCAGTTTCGCTGATGGATGCCTTGCGCGCTGGTAAGCGCGACAGCACGCATCGCGAAATTGTCGCGCTGCGGGATGTAAGCTTCAGCGCCGTCACAGGCGATCGTGTCGGAATCATCGGGCGCAACGGCGCAGGCAAGACGACACTTCTGGCGATTCTGGCCGGCATCGCGGACCCTACGTCGGGCACCGTCAAGGTCACTGGCGATTTGCATGCCATGTTGTCGATCGGAGCCGTTCTGCGTGAGGAATCGACAGGGCGTGACAACATCTATCTCGATGGTGCCGTGCATGGGCGCACACGCGAGGAGATGGACCTTGTCGCCCCAGAGATCATTGCTTTTTCCGAGCTGGACGAGTTCATCGACAGGCCGGTGCGCACCTATTCATCTGGCATGAAGGCGCGGCTCGCATTCTCGATGGGCGCATTCATAAAGACGGACATTCTCGTCATTGACGAGACCTTGTCCGTTGGCGATGCCAAGTTCTCGCGCAAGGCAACGCGCCAGATGAAAAAAATGACTGAAGACGGCAAGATTGTCATCGTGGTCAGCCACTCGCTCGGTGACATCGTCCAGATCTGCACCCGATGCATCTGGTTGGAGAACGGCCGGGTCCGCATGGACGGCGATCCAGAGACCGTGACCAAGGCGTATCGCAATGCTGTCGAGGAAGCCGACGAGGCCGACCTCCGGCGCAAATTCAGCATGAAAGACCACGTTTCCAACAGGCAGACGGCTGGCGCAATCCATGAGGTTGAGCTCGTCCAGAAAGGAAACATCCGTGCCAGCTCTGTCATCGCATTTGAACCGCTGACAATCCGCGTTGCCGCACGTCTGGAAAAAACCGCCTCGAACACTGATGTCTATATGGAGCTGAGGCGCGTCGATGGCCGCCTCATCTGGCGCTCCAGAGCGTCTGAGGCGGGCCTGTCATTGCCGCGATCCGGGGACTTCAACACTATTTTAACGATGGACCCCTTTGTTCTGGGAGCGGCCCTGTTCCGTCTGGAAGTGTCTGTCGTTGATGATGTCGGAATAATCGCATCAAGCTCGCGGGTGTTCGAGGTCATCGACGAGGTTGGTCAGTTTGGCGGCAACCCCATGCTTTTTTACCCCGTGCAGTTTTCAGCAACACGCTCAGAGACAAAACGATGATCCTCAGGTTGCCTTTCAGACACATAAGCCTGGCCCAGATCGGCTTTGACCAGCGTGATCTTCAGATGATGACCAGCATCCTGAAGATGAACATGGTGGATAAATATCTAGGCTCGTCTCTCGGGTTGCTCTGGGCCTTGCTGTCTCCGCTTCTGTTGATGGGTATTTTCGTCTTTGTCTTCACCTACGTCTTCCCCGGCCGGTTGCCGGGACGAGAGGGCTCGCTGCCCTTCATCATCTGGTTGCTGAGCGGCTATGCCCCGTGGCTCGCGATCAGTGAGGGCATTGGCAACTCAACGGGTTCCGTCATCGGCAATGCCGGCGTCGTCAAGAACATCGCGTTCAAGTCGGAAATTCTGCCCATCGTCGGTGCGTTGATGGGACTGGTTCCTGCACTGGTCGGTCTGGTCGTCATCGTGATCTTGCAGATCGTCGGCGGAGAGAAGCTGAGCCTGGCGATGCTGTTCATTCCGGTCGTTCTCGCGCTTCTCCTGTTTTTCGTCGCTGGTCTCGGTCTGTTTCTGTCCGCGCTGAATGTCTTCGTGCGTGACACGGCATTGCTGCTCCCAAGCGTGCTGACAGCCATCCTGTTCGCATCGCCCATTTTCTATGCCGTTACAGCCTATCCGCCAGGCGTCCAGCCATTCATCATCTTCAATCCGTTTTACGTGATTGCGGAATGTTTCCGTGTGCCGATCCTGAATGGGACGCTGCCTCCCTTGTGGATGCTCATTTATGTCTTTTGCCTGTCATGCGTGCTGTTCGTCGCTGGTCTCTGGTGGTTCCGCCGGTTGAAGACATTCTTTGACACGCGGCTCTGAGTCCACGCGCCTGTCATGACGCGTCTGGTCGCGATCCATCAGCCCAATTTCTTTCCATGGGCAGGCTACTTCGACAAGATTCGTCGATCCAGTCATTTTGTCTTTCTGGATGCCGTCGACTACCCGCGTACTGGTGCCGGCACGTGGTGTAACCGTGTCAGGCTGAACATACAGAGCGAGGCGCGGTGGATCACCTGCCCGGTGCAGCGCATGCCGTTTGGCGCGCCTATCCTGTCGGCCAGCATCGACGATGCCCAGCCGTGGCGGACAAAGCTGCTGAAGACGCTGGACGCGAACTACTGTAAGGCCCCCCGTTACCGTGAGACCATGGACCTGATCGAGCCGCTGATCCGGCATGGTGAGCAGAACCTGGCTGCCTTCAACATCGCCGCGATTACCGGCATTGCCAGACATCTGGGGCTGGAAACACCCCTGCTGCGGCAATCCGAGATGCTTCACGAGGGCAACTCGACACGGTTGCTAATGTCGCTTGTCAAGTCTGCAGGGGGCGATGCCTATCTGGCGGGTGGTGGCGCAGCCGGGTATCAGGAAGATCATTTGTTTGACGAGGCCGGTATGAAACTGGTCTATCAGGACTTCAAACCTCAGCCTTACGGCGATCCGTCCAGGTTTCTGCCGGGCCTGTCGATCATCGACTACCTGATGCACGATGGACGAAAACTGACGGAAGCTGTTGATGGCAAGTGATACGCGCCGGAATGTGATTTTTCTGACAAGCGTCACGGGAGACCTGCTGGCAGCCTCACTGTCAAATCTTGCCACTGGCAAGTGTGTGCCGGACGTCGTGCGGAGTCTCGATGAATTGACCCAAATGCCGGCGGAAGGCAGAACACTGCTGTCTTTCGGGACATCCGTCATTGTCCCTGCAGGCATGATCGAACGGTTTGAAGGCCGTGCCTACAACCTTCACGCAGCTTCACCGGAATTCCCGGGACGCGATCCACACCATTTTGCCATTTACGCTGGCGCCAACCGCTATGGCGCTACGCTCCACGTCATGACGCCTAAGGTTGACGAAGGCCAAATTCTGAATGTCGAATGGTTCGATGTCGACAAAGACGAGACGCCCTACACCCTGCTGGAACGCGCAAACCAGGCTGCAATGCGTCTTCTGAAACGATACAGCAAGAAACTGGAAGCGGGGCTCCCACTCGTTCCCGACGTCACGGTCGCCTGGGGAGCGCCCAAAAGGTCACGTGCTGATTTTCAGGCCATGTGCACGCTGGATGCCTCCATTGACGCGGAAGAGTTCCAGCGCCGGTTTCGCGCATTTGATGGCGGCGCACACAACAATCTCACCGTGAAGCTGCATGGTCGGATCTTCAGGATCGACAAATCTGTCAAAAAAACCGACTGATTCACGAATAAGTCTTCACATCCTTCACGAACTTCACGTGGTTCATCATGCATTTCAGGATTGTCGGCTTGCTGGCTTTGGTCCAATCGACGGTGCGCTGGATGCCTTGTTCGTGGCTGATTTCGGCGGTGAATCCGAGTTTGTCGCGGGCTTTTTCGGTGGATGCGAAGCGTTGTCCGGAGCGGTCCCAGTCGCGTGGCGGTGTCATGGCGATGGGGGTTGTGTTGCCGGTGAGGCGGTTGATGCGTTCGGCGAGTTCGCGAATGGTGATCTCGACACCTGAGCCGAGATTGTAGATTTCGCCGGGCTCGCCGCGCAGGGCGCACGCCATCAGGCCGCGCGCCATGTCCTCGACGAAGATGAAATCGCGCGAGGCAATGCCGCCATTCTCGACGGGCAGGGCCTCGCCATGCAGCGCTTTCCAGATGAATGTCGGGGTGACATTGCGCCAGACGGTGGCGGGCGTGCCACGCCAGCGGCCGGCACCCAGGATCTCGCCTGGCCCGTAGACATTCTGGAAGCGGGCCTTGACGAAGGGCATTCCGAAGCGGGTGAAATAATAATTGCCGTACATTTCGCCGATCAGCTTGGAGATCGAGTACGGGCTGTCATGGAACAGCGAGACCTCGGCCTCTTCGGTTGTGGCGGTGGCGCCGTCGAAGGTCTTGGCGGCAACCGCGCAGCCGGCGGCCGAGTAGACCACCTTCTTCAGCGTCTTGATGTCCTTCAGCCGCTCGAACAGCTTGAGGGTGGTCAGCGTGTTGTTCTCATGGTCCATCAGCGGATCATGGATCGATGACTGGTTTCCGTGGAAGCAGGCCAGATGGTAGGCATAGTCGAGGTCGTCATCGAGTTCATGCAGGATGCGGTCGCTGGTGATGGACCCCGAGACGAGTTTGACCACGGGATCGTCTGGCACGTTGACCGGATCGGCAGACAGGAAGCTGTCGACGATGGTGAGCTTGCGCGGCTTTTCGCGCAGGATCTGCCGGACCAGGTTGGAGCCGACGAAGCCGGCGCCTCCGACGACGAGCACGTTCTGCCCGGCGAATGTCTGCGTCATGGTGGTCATGTCCCGTTTGGATGGTGTGGCAGCCTCGCGCTTCTGGCGGTTTCAAGCTTTGGCGGGCGGGGCTTTCAGGTGGCTGTAGATGGCTGTGACGCCGTGCTGGTCATACCATGACAGCATGCGCCGGATGGTCTGCTCGAAGCTGTAATGCGGTGTCCAGCCGAAGGCGCGCGTGGTGGCTGAAGGGTCGAGCACGACAGCTGGCACGTCATCGGCGCCAGGCTCGACCTCCGGCACCGGCTCGGCCAGCGTGATGCCGAGATGGTCGACCACGATGTCGAAGATATCCTTGATGGAATGGCCTGTGCCGGTAGAGACGTTGAACAGGCCGCTGGGTGCGCCCTCAGCCATCACCAGATCCATGATGCCGAAGAAGTCATCCATGTCGATGAAGTCGCGGACCGTGCGTGAGCAGAAGCAGCCCTTGCCGGCTTTCAGCCGCGTGTAGAAGGTCGGGATCGGGCCGATGGCGAGGCGCGGGCCTGTCACATTGGCCAGCCTGAGCGAGACGAAGGGCAGGCCTGACATGGCGAGGTAGTTTTCGCCGGCCTGTTTCGAGATGCCGTAGCTTGTGAAGGGTCTTGCCGGCGCATCGACAGCGATGGGCAGTCTCTCTGGCCGGCCATAGCCGAGGGCTGTGTGGAAATTCACGAAGCGCGAGATGCCGACGGCCTTTGCCGCCTCGACGACATGGATGGTGCCCTCGACATTGGTGCGCGTGTCTTCCAGCCAGTTGTCCGGATCCTTGTAGGCGGCGGCTGAATGGATCACGTGCGTCGGCTGGAATTCTGCAAAGGCGCGGTCGACCAAGACGCGATCGGTGACCGATCCCTCGATCACGCTCATGTGCTCATGGCGCTCCGGCAGCGACCCGCGCTGGCCGGTCGCGAAATTGTCGATGATCAGGACCTGGTGTCCCTGTTCGAGATAGCGCTCGGTCAGGTTCGAGCCAAGGCAGCCTGCGCCGCCTGTCAGGAGAATGCGCATGGGCTTGAATCCGTTCAGCTCTTCGGTGCGGTCTGGATATCGCCCCGCGCTTCCTTGAGATGGGTGTAGCCACCCACGACCCCTTCGCGCTGCCAGCGTTCGACCGACAGGCGCGCGATCTCCTCGAGGGGCGTGAAGGTCACATCCTTGAAGTCGGCGAAGGTGCGCGACGGATCAAGCAGGATCGATGGCGCATCATCTGGCCCCAGTGGCTTCACCTCGGGCTCGGGATAGTCGTTGAGCTTCATCGCGGACACGACCGAATCGTAGAGCTCCCTGATGGCGACATCCTTGCCGGACGAGAAGTGATAGGTGCCTTGTCCCGCGCCATCGGAGGCTTGCACCACGACCCGCGCGAGATCCCCGGCAAAGCAGAAATCGCGGCGCGCGGGCGTGACAAAGCACTTCTTGCCCTCGGCCAGGCGGCCATAGAAAATCGGCAGCGGCCCCGAGACGTTGCGCGGACCGATCACGTTGGCGAGGCGGAAGGTCACCCAGTCCACGCCGGAGAACTGCACATAATGCTCGCCCGCGGTCTTGGAGATCGCGTAGCTCGAATTGACCGGGTTGATCGGATGATCGAGCTGGATCGGCTGCTGGATCGGCTTTGTGCCGTAGCACAGGGCCGTCTGGAAATAGATCAGGCGGCCGACCTTGTGCGTCTTGCAGGCCTTGGCGATGTTGGCACCGCCGACTGCGTTCACGGCCGCATCGGTCTCCCAGTCATCGGGGTCCTTGTAGGAGGCGGCGGTGTGGACAACGACATCTGGCCGGAAATCCGAGAACAGGCCGTCAATCAGTCGGCCATCGACAATCGTGCCGTCAACCTGGGTCAGGTTGGCGTGCGCCTTGAGGTTGTCGTCACGACCTGTCGCGAGATTGTCGATGGAGAGCACGGTGTCCCCGCGCGCCAGCAGCATGTCTGCGACGGTTGAGCCCACCTGGCCCGAGCCACCCGTGATCAAGACTTTCATTGCCTGTTCCCCTGCATTTTACCTGTTTCCCTGTTCGTCAGAAGGTCGTCCAGTTCGTCGCTGGACAGTCATGGTCGTTGCCGCCAATTCCTGTTCGTCACTGGCCAGCCTTGTCTGTTACTGGACAGTCATGCGCGCCGGCTCGATCTCGTCGATCATCCGCCGGTATTCGGCGGCACGGTCATGAAACAGCTGGTGCCACAATTCGAGGCTCAGCAATCCCCAGGTCTTGCGCGAGAACTGCTCGGTCTTGTCGAAATTGGCGAGGATGGCGTCAGTGTTGAAGAACTCGCGGTGCCGGTTCTTCTGGGTGAAGAAGATGTCCGACACCATGTCGCGCAGCTCGCCGGAGAACCATTCCCTGAGCGGCACGGGGAAGCCCATCTTGTCACGGCGCTGCATCAGCTGGCCGGGCAGGTCATCCCCGAAGGTGGACTTGATCAGATGCTTCATCTGGCCACCCTTGAACTTGATGTCGGCAGGAATGGTTGCGGCAAACTCGACCACGGAATGGTCAAGCAGTGGCACGCGTGATTCGAGGCCATGCGCCATCGACATCCTGTCCTCGACCTGCAGCAGCGCGGGCAGCAGGCACTTGAAGTCGAAATGGGTCATGGAATCGAAATAGGCCTCCTTGCGCACATTGCGCTCGGAATTGAAGATGGCCTGGAAACGGCTGAACACGCCGACGCGGTCCAGCGCGGACCAGTCAACCTCATCCGCCATGTCGGCGGAGCGGTCGATCAGGCGGAAATAGCGCTCGTCCAGCGGCCCGAAAAGGCCCTTCGAGAACAGCTGGCGAATGAGCGGCTTGTACTCCTGCAGCACGGTGAGGTGCGGGATGATGGATTCAGGGGTCACGACGAAATTGCCGTTCTTTTGCGATCCGTCGATCGAGGCTTTCAGCGCCTGTTCCAGATAAGCGATCAGATAGCGGGCATAGCCCCCGAAAATCTCGTCGCCACCTTGCCCGCCGAGCACCACCTTGACGTGCTGTGCTGCGAGTTTCGACACCATGTATTGCGGAAACGAGCCAGGCCCCGCCACCGGCGCGTCGAGATGGTAGATGACACTGGAGATATGGTCGCGGAAGTCCTGCGCGGTGATGTCGATCTGGTGAAGCTCGATCCCGCCCTGCGCGCAGGCTGCTTCCGCAAACGGGCTTTCATCATAGCCGGGGAACTGCGTGAACTTGCCGTGGAAGCCGATCCGGCCGGAGGCTTCCTCGCGCGCGGCCATGATGCCGATCAGGCTGGAATCGATGCCGCCCGAGATATAGGCCCCTACCGGCACATCCGAGCGCAGGTGGACATTGACCGAGTCCGTCAGGCGCGAGCGCATCTGGTCGCCGAACCAGCGCGGTGTGTGGTTCCAGTCGATCTCGTAATGCACGTCCCAGTAGCGGAACACCTTGAGCTGGCCATTCTCGACGGTCAGCGCATGGCCCGGCAGAAGCTGGCGCACATGCTTGAACAGGGTTTGCTCGCCCAGTGTGTACTGGAAGGTCATGTATTCGGCCAGCGCCTCGGGGTCGGTCGCGATCTCCGGAATCACCGGCATCAGGGCCTTCATCTCCGAGGCGTAGTAGAGCACCCCGTCCACCACGGCATAGTAAAATGGCTTGATCCCGAAACGGTCGCGCGCTGCGAAGAACCGCTTCCCGTCCCAGAGCGAGAAGGCAAACATGCCGCGCAGATGCTTCAGGCAATCGGTCCCGTGACGCGCATAGGCTGCCAGGATGGTCTCGGTGTCTGTGTCCGTACGGAACGTCCAGCCGGCCTCGAGCTCGCGGCGCAGCTCGAGATAATTGTAGATCTCGCCATTGAAGCAGATGACGCTGCCATCCTGCCCCTTCATCGGCTGAAGGCCGGAGGGCGACAGGTCGATGATGGCCAGCCGGCGGTGCGCCATCCCGCAGGTGCCGCCCTCGGTGCTCCAGAAGCCACGTCCATCCGGCCCGCGATGTGCGATCAGGTGGCTCATGGCTGCCAGGGCCTTGTTCAAGTTCGGAACGGGCCGACGATCAAGGGAAACAGCCCCCGCAATGCCACACATTCAGATCAATACTCCAGTCGCCAGGATCGCATGGCCGCCTTCGCGGTGGAGGGTGCCTCACGTCGATATGCGCAAAGCCTCTAGCAGGGCCACATCCCGTTGTCAGCACCCGCGCGACATCGGGCCAATGGCACATTGATGCGTGCCGGCGGAAGAGTGACGTGATAGCAAACACACATCACGGGATCTCCGCGCCACGAAATGAAACGATGATCGATCCGGCCACCGGCACAGCGCGTGCCCTTGATATTCTTGTCCTGGTTCCGCACGAGCCGAGCCTTGATCCGCGCATCCACTACACCGCGACAGCCATGGCAAGGCAGCACCGGGTCACCGTGCTGGCAACCGTGCTGCCACGCCAGTCACGGGCAAGGACCGAGCGCGTCGAGGAGGTCGGCTACAAGGTCATCCGTCTGGCGTGCCCCCTCCTGCCCAGGCCAGGCATGCTCCTCCAGTTCCTGTGGATGGCCGCGCAGGCACCCGCCCCGCCGCACCAGCCGCAAGCACCGTCCCGGCCCTCCGGGGATGCCAGGCCCTTGCCCCTGTGGCGGCGGATCAAGGCCAATCTCATCTATCTGCTGCTGACCGGCAGCGTGAACCACACGCTCCAGCGTCACTTGCAGAACCATCACTTGCAGAACCATCACTTGCAGGACCATCCCGCCCGCCCCGACATCGTCTTCTGCCATGACCTCTACACGCTCCAGACCGGGGTCATGCTGAAGCGCAAGACCGGCCTGCGGCCTATGCAACCCGGCCTGCGGCCTATGCAGCCCGGCCTGCGGCTCGCTTATGACTCGCATGAATACTACCCCTACCAGTACATCCACCCCAGCTTCGTGAGGCCGACGCTCTGGTACGAACGCAAGCTCGTGACCCATGTCGACCTCTACACCACGATCAGTCCCGAACTCGCACGCGAGCTCGAAAGCGTGTTCGGCATGCCAGGGATCGAGGTGATCCCCAATGCCGAGCCCTCGCCCCTTGTCGCCATCCAGCCTCTGGGGACCGAGATGGACCGGCTGGCGGCAGGCCGACGAAAACTGCTCTATCAGGGCAATTTCGTCGAGGGGCGCGGGCTTGAAGAAATCATCCGCGAATGGGCCACCGTCGATCACACGCGCTGCGCCCTGTTCCTGCGCGGCCCCGAAAACAGCGCCAAGGACGATCTGAAGGCCCTGGCGACACGCCTGGGCCTGATGGATCGCAGCCTCTATTTCCTGCCCCCGGTGCTCGAAAAGGATCTGATCCCCGCCGCCGCCGAAGCCGATATCGGCATCATTCCCTACAAGGCCGACCTGCCGGCCTACCGGTTCGCCTGCCCCAACAAGCTCTCCCAATACATGCATGCCGGCATCGCCGTCATGACAAACGACATTCCGTTCGTCGCCGGCATGGTGCGCGCCCATGGCCTTGGATGGATCTACGACATCAGGCAGCCGGGATCGTTTGCAGGGATGGTCGCTGCCACGCTCGACGACCGGGCCTTGCGTGAAAACCGCGCCAGCGCATCGGCTGCCGCCCGCACGACCTACCGGTGGGAAACCTACGAGGCACGGCTTGCAGGCCTGATCGCGCGCATGACGCCGCCCGAAGACGTGTCGTGACAGCCAGAAGACGTGTCGTGACAGCTCATGCCGACCGCGCTAAACCGCCCCTCACATGTCCCAGACCGCCATCAAGACCCTCATCCTCACCCTGGCCTACCCGAACCGCGCGTCCTATTACGACGACTGGCGCGACGCCTTCGTCGATCATCCGCGCTTTGACTGCACGGTCGCCAACATCATCGGGATGAACCCGAAGGATCTGGCCAGGCGCATCGAGGATTTCGATGCGATCATCATGCTGCATGCCTGCAACAGCGACACGCTTGACTACCTGACGCCGATTGCCCCGGTTCTGGGACAGCGCAAGTGCGCCAGGCTGGTGACCTTCGTGGGCAACGAGTTCAACTCGCCCTATGTGTCGGCGACCGCGCGCACCGGGCTGTTTGCGCAGGCGCGCTGCGACCTCGTGGCCACGCAGCTGCTTCAGGAGGCCGGCGCCTATCTCTACGCCGCCTCGGGCGCGCGCGTGATCGCCATGCCGCATGCGCTCAACCCCGCCGTGTTCAAACCCGGCCCCGAGACACGCGCCATCGACATCGGCGTCAAGGGCTATCTCTACCCGCCCTATCTTGGCGATGACGACCGCAACCGCTTCCTGCGCCACTTCGCCAGCGAGCATGCACGCTGGAATCTCAAAGTCGATGTCAGCGTCGACAGGCGCCTCGACCGGAAGGATTGGGCAACGTTCCTGCGCGCCTGCCGCGCCACGATCACAACCGAAACCGGCAGCTGGTACATCGCCCCCGATGACGAGCTGATCGGCCGGGTCTATGCCCATCTGGATGGCAAGCGCAAGGGACCGGTGATCCGCAACACCAGCCCCCTGCGGCGGATGGCGCGGCTGCTGCCCAGCGCGGTCAAGGGCGCGATCTGGGAGGTCCTCAAGCGCGGACCGGTGCGCTTCGAGGTGCTGGACGATTACAACACCTCGTTCGAGGAGCTCGACGCGCTGTTCTACCGCCAGGCCCCACGCGCGCCGGTCTATGGCAAGGCGATCTCATCGCGGCATTTCGATGCCATCGGCTCGACCACCTGCCAGATCGCCCTGCGCGGGCGCTTCAATGACATCCTGGTCGCCGACAAGCACTATCTTGCGGTCGATGCCGATTACGGCAACATCGATGCGGTGATCGACCGGTTCCGCGATGACCGGCAGCGGCGTGCCATCACCGCCTGCGCCCTGGACCATGTCATGGCAGGCCACACCTATCATCATCGCGCGGAGCACATGTTCGAGGCCCTGAATAGCCTGCCCTGAACTGGCGAGTCTTGACTGGCGAGTCTTGACTGGCGAGTCTTGACTGGCGAGTCTTGACTGGCGAGTCTTGCAGCTCAAGCCGGATCGAGGGCC
>JAYWHQ010000263.1:0-3563 GCA_043777655.1 Allobosea sp.
CCAGCCAGCGGGGCCCTGGCCTTGAAACCCGAGAACCTGTCATTCGAGGAGGCTGCGAGTCTGATGTTTGGCGGCACGACGGCGCTGTATTTCCTCCGCAAGTCCCGCCTTGTCGCAGGCGAGCGGCTCCTCGTCATCGGTGCTTCAGGCGCTGTCGGCAGCGCAATGGTGCAGCTGGGCCGCAACATGGGCGTGCATGTCACCGGGGTCACCAGCAGCGGCAACCTCGAACTGGTCACAGCGCTCGGTGCCCATGAGTTGATCGACTACACCAGACAAGATTTTGCCGGAAAGCCAGATCGCCGGGACGCTGCGACCTATGATGTGATTGCTGACACGGTCGGCGCATCATCCTTCGCAGCTTGCCAGCCAGTGCTGAAGGAGAATGGCCGCTATCTGCCCATAGCAGGCACATTGCGAGGCCTTTTGGTGCGCCCTGCAGGCACCAAAGTCTCGATCGGCGGCACTGCATGGGCCAGGCCAGAGGATGTTGTTCATCTGGCCAATCTTGCAGGGATGGGCATGCTGAAGCCAGTCATCGACACGATCTATCCTTTTGCAAGGCTTCCAGACGCACATGCCCGCGTTGAGACCGGCCGCAAACGCGGCAGTGTCATCGTGTCGGTCAACTCGACCTTAAAACCGACTGGCAATCGTCCGTCAAAGCACCATCGGCAGCACGAAGAACCCGCCGATGATGATCGCCAGCAGTCCGAAGGTTGCCATCGGCAAGTGCTTCTCGATGAAGAGGCGGATGTTCTCACCGTAATAGTAGAGCGCCACGGCCAGGATCGAGAAGAACGTCAGGCGTGACACCGCCATGCCGATCGTGAACTTGATGAGATCGAAATGCAGGAAGCCCGACATGATCGTGACGATCTTGAACGGGATCGGTGTGACGCCCTTGGTCAGCAACACCCAGAACCAGTAGCCCTGCGAACCCTGCACAAGTTGAGCGGCTTTTTCAGTAAGCCCGTAGAAAGCAATGATCCACTGCCCGACCGTGTCATAGAGCAGCGAGCCGATGGCATAGCCTGCATAGCCACCGCTCACTGCGCCCGCAGTGCACACCAGCGCATAGAACCAGGCCCGATGGGGCTTGGCGAGGCACATGGGAATCAGCAACGGAATCGGCGGAATCGGGCTGATCGAACTCTCGAGAAAGGTGACTATGAAGAGCACCCAGACGGCGCGCGGATGGCTGGCATAGGACACAACCCAGTCATAGGCACGCTTGAGCATGGAGCTTCCGGATCACATCAGATTGTCAGGATCGACCGACCCTTGTTGGCAGCGGCAAGTAGCGCAGCAAATCATGAAAGACCAGTGACTGTCCGGGGGTTTTTGCAAGGCACTTGCTCAACAGCCCCCCAATGCCGGGGCACGAGGCCCCGGCTGGGTGGCATCAGTGCCCTCAATCCTCGGCGGACAGGATCTTGGCCCTGAACAGGAAGCCGGATGCAAGACCGCCGAGGACCGGCGCAATCATATAGAGCCAGAGTTGGGCGACAGCCTGCCCGCCAACATAGACGTTTGGCGCCAGGGAGCGGGCCGGGTTGGCCGAGATGCCGGACAGCTGCGCAAAGGTGATGTGCAGAAGGGCCAGTGTCAGGCCGATGACGAGGCCTGCGACATTGCCGCCACCGCCCTTGGCCTGGGTTACGCCCAGAATCACGGCAGTGAAGATGAAGGTCACAAGAAACTCGACGAGAAATGCCGACATGACCGACCAGGTGCCGAAGGTTGTGTGGCCAAGCCCTGCTGTCTGGATGTTGTAGCCTCCAGCCTTGCCGGTGAGGATCAGCGCCAGAAGTCCCGCGCCGATGAAGCCGCCAATGAACTGTGCAATAATATAGCCGGGCACGTCCTTGCTGTCGAAACGACCGGCGGCCCACAGCGAAAGTGTCACAGCCGGATTGATGTGGCACCCCGAAACCGGACCAATGGCATAAGCCATTGCCGTTACGGAAAGCCCGAAGGCGAGCGAGATCGGCAAGATGCCGTTTGGTAATGATCCACCGTAGCCAGCCAATGCGACAGAGCCGCAGCCGACCAATACAAGCACAGCTGTGCCAATTGCCTCTGCAAGATAGCGCTTCATTTGATGTCCCCTCATTGCAGCGCAAATTTGCGCTTTCAGACTTTAGTCGATTCTTCACAAACACAAAGACGGCTGGAGAAACGGCGCTGTCGTGACACCTGTGTGACGCCAGCGCGCCGTCTTCTCCTTGCCAGGCCTCCATTTCAGCCAAGGCGTTGACCTTGCCGCGAACGCCTCCTATGAGAGCGCCCGTGAGAGCGCGTAGCTCAGCTGGTAGAGCAACGGACTTTTAATCTGTAGGTCCAGGGTTCGAATCCCTGCGCGCTCACCACCCTCTCACCGGTTTGGGCTGGGGTTGCTCCGTTTGGAGTGATGCCCGGAACCGTCAAAGGCAGGAGCTGCTTCATGGTCACCAATGGCAGCGTTTCAGCCGGATCCGTCACCTTCGCAAACGATGCACCGCTGGCGCTGATCGCTGGCCCCTGCCAGATGGAAAGCCGGGCGCATGCGCTCGAGATGGCGATGGCGCTGAAGGAAATCGCGTCTGCGCTGAACATCGGGCTGGTGTTCAAGACATCCTTCGACAAGGCCAACCGCACGAGTGCGCGCGGCCAGCGTGGCATGGGATTGAAAGCAGCCCTGCCCGTCTTTGCCGAAATCCGCGAAGTGACCGGCCTGCCGGTGCTGACAGATGTGCACGATGTCGCCCATTGCGGGCCGGTGGCCGAGGCTGTCGACATCCTGCAGATCCCGGCCTTTCTCTGCCGCCAGACCGATCTCCTGCTGGCTGCTGCTGCCACCGGACGCGTGGTCAATGTCAAGAAGGGGCAGTTCCTGGCGCCCTGGGACATGGTCAATGTCGTGGCCAAGCTCACCGACGCCGGCAACGCCAATGTGCTGGTGACCGAGCGGGGTGCGTCGTTTGGTTACAACACGCTGGTTTCAGACATGCGCGCGTTGCCGATCATGGCGCAGACGACTGGCGCGCCAGTGATTTTCGATGCGACGCATTCCGTGCAGCAGCCGGGCGGCAAGGGGTCTTCCTCCGGCGGCCAGCGCGAGTTCGTTCCGGTTCTGGCGCGCGCGGCGGTCGCAGTTGGCGTGGCGGGCGTTTTCATCGAGACGCATCCAGACCCGGACAAGGCCCCCTCTGACGGGCCCAACATGGTGCCGCTGCGCGAGTTCCGTGCGCTGGTTGCACAGCTGCAGGGCTTTGACGCGCTTGCCAAGGCGCTTGTGCCTGCTAAGCCCGGGCATGGCTGAAGCCGCACCTGCTCCTGCGCAAGTCTCGATCCGCCCGCTCATCCTCGTACTGGGGGTTTGCGGCTTTGCCTCGACCTTCACGATGCGGCTGGTTGACCCGATCGTGCCGACGCTGGCTGGCGAATATGGCCGGAGCATTCCGCAGATCGCGATGATCGCGACGGCATTCTCGTTTTCCTATGCGCTGGGCCAGCCCTTTTTGGGGCCGATTGCCGACAGCGCGGGCAAGGTGCGCACCATCGTTGTGTGCCTGATGCTG
>JAYWHQ010000264.1:0-3561 GCA_043777655.1 Allobosea sp.
ATCGGGCGAATATCGCCGCCGTCAACGGGCTTCTTGTCGTCGCTCAAGGAATCAATCCGGATCTGCCAAAATGGACCTTCTGGCTATCCGATTCCGGAGCTGTGTGACAGCGAAAACAACGACTTATACGGTGAAATTAAAAGACAGAAATCTCAGCATCTTAGATCGTTTTCTTAAATGGCTTTTGTGTTGTGCAACTGATGCGGGCGGTCAACCCTGAGAAAGCCACTGCGAAAGCGCGTGATTGACTTCCGCCGGCGCTTCGAGGGTCGACAGGTGGCCGCAGCCTTCCACCAGCTTCAGCCTCGCATTTTCACCGATCAGCGCAGCGATTTCCACCGCGTGATCCGGCGGTGTGATGACATCGAGCGCGCCTGCGAGCACCAAAACCGGCACCCTGATTGCCGCGAGATCGTTGCGCGAATCCGGACGTTTCATG
This sequence comes from Allobosea sp., assembly GCA_043777655.1. Classification (GTDB taxonomy): domain Bacteria; phylum Pseudomonadota; class Alphaproteobacteria; order Rhizobiales; family Beijerinckiaceae; genus Allobosea. Next base: position 440 of record JAYWHQ010000264.1, read on the forward strand.
ATCGCCTGCTGCTGGCGGATGAAAACGTCCGGCCCGCAGGCCTCCGCCATCCGGTCAGCAATCGCGCGCAAGTCAGCGTCGCCCAGCCGTGACGGAGCGACCAGGCGTTGCCACAACTCGTTGCAGACCGTGTCAAACCGCCCTTGATCACACAGCGCCATCAGGCGGCGGCGCGCGGCATCGGTCTCCGGCGTGGGCCCTTTGGCGCTCGTGTCGAGCAAGGCGAGGCGCGTCACGCGTTCTGGCGCCTGACGCATCAGTTCAAACGCGATGTGACCGCCCATGGACAGGCCACAGACCGCGAAGCGCGGCGGAGCGATGGCCAGCAGACGCTGCACAATGGCGCCCAGCGTGTCGTCCAGCCTGTGCTCTGCGACAATGATCGGTCGCCCATCGCCATGAGCGGCGAATTGCGGCGCAAACAATTCGGCAGTGCAATTGAGCCCGGCAAGGAACACGATTGGCTCGCGATTTGGTGTGATGACCATCATGATCCTGCTGTGACATGCCTCTCTGGCGTTTGACCTTGCACTGCGGCGCGTTGACTTTGGCACGTTTTTTCTGCATTGCACGCATGTCCGAAGGCGCGCAGGCAATCAAAGTCGCGCACCGTGGCGGTTGATCGGTCATCCCGCCATGTGTCACTGACCTCAAGAAGCGCAGCACGCAATGTCATTTGCCGATCTCGGCCTGAGCGACAAGGTTCTCTCAGCGGTCACCGCCGCAGGCTACACCACCCCTACCCCCATCCAGGCGCAGGCGATTCCTTACGTTCTGGCCCGGCGAGATGTTCTCGGCATTGCCCAGACGGGCACAGGCAAAACGGCGGCCTTCACGCTGCCGATGATTACCATGCTTGAAAATGGCCGCGCCCGGGCGCGGATGCCCCGGACCCTGATCCTCGAACCGACGCGTGAACTCGCAGCTCAGGTCGAGGAAAACTTCATCAAGTATGGCGTCAACCAGAAGCTGTCGGTGGCGTTGCTGATCGGCGGCGTGTCGTTCGGCGATCAGGATGCCAAGATCACGCGGGGTGTCGACGTGCTGATTGCCACACCGGGCCGCCTTCTCGACCATGTCGAGCGCGGCAAGTTGCTGCTTACGGGTGTCGAGCTGCTGGTGATCGACGAAGCCGACCGCATGCTCGACATGGGTTTCATTCCTGACATCGAGCGCGTCTGCAAGCTGGTGCCTTTCACGCGGCAGACCCTGTTTTTCACAGCGACGATGCCGCCGGAAATTACCCGCATTTCCGAGCAGTTCCTGCACAATCCGATGCGCGTGGAAGTCTCGCGCCCCGCCACCGCCGCGACCACGATCACCCAGCGGCTGATTGCCTCGAACCGCGAAGATTTTGCCAAGCGCGAAACCTTGCGCCGTCTTCTTGGCGAGGCTGTGGACCTCAAGAACGCGATCGTGTTCTGCAACCGCAAGCGCGATGTCGCAACCCTGCACAAGTCGTTGGTGAAGCACGGCTTTCCAGCAGTCGCACTGCATGGTGACATGGACCAGTATGCGCGCATGGCCGCGCTCGATTCGTTCCGCAGCGGCGAGCAACCCATTCTGGTTGCCAGCGATGTGGCAGCGCGTGGCCTCGACATTCCCGATGTCAGCCATGTCTATAATTTCGATGTGCCCACCCATGCCGAAGACTATGTGCACCGCATTGGCCGCACCGGCCGCGCCGGCCGCCTTGGCAACTCGTTGACAATCGTGACCCGCAGCGATGAACGGCTGGTCTCGGCCATCGAGAAGCTGATGGGGCAGACCATCGAATGGGAAGGCAAGGGTCTTGACGCCCTGCCGCCTTCGGAAGCACCGGCTGATCGTGGCCGTGGCGGCCGCGAAGAGCGCGGTGGCCGTGAACGCGGAGGCCGCGAACGTGGCGGACGCGAGCGCGCTGAGCGCTCCGGAGGCGAAGGCCGCCGCGATGGTGGCCGCCATGAGCGCCGCCCGCGCGAAGAGGCCGCCGAAGTTGCCCCTGCGAAAGCTGCGGCCATGGAAAGTCCGGCGACCGCCGTGCCGGAAGTGGCCCCTGCTCAGCCGCAGCGCGAAAGGGCACCGAGGCCCGAGCGCCAGGAAGCCAGCGCTACGGACCGCTCCCGCCGCGACCCACGCCCACCACGCCGCGACGACGAGGATTCTGGCCCGAAAGTTGTGGGGCTTGGCGATCACGTCCCTGCATTCTTGATGCGCCCTACCCGCGCCAATTGAGTTCCCTGCCGGGAACCGAATGTTAAGGCGATCCGGTCTAATCTCCTGCCGGGAGACGAGAAGCCCGTGGTGGCTCCTCCTTAGGTAGACGGGAACGACCTTGATGAGCGACACGCCAGTCACTGCGCAGAGCCACGCCTTGGCCGAGCGCGCTGTTGCCGCCATGAAGAGCCATGGATTGCCCGCCAATCCGCGTGCTTTCGAGGTCTGGTTTGCGCACCTGAATGGCCAGACACCGACGCTGAGCGCCGCAGTCGAGCGCATTCTGGCTGGCAAGGGCACGCTTGCGCCTTCAGACGTCGAGGCGCTTTACGACATCTATGTCGGCAATGACCGCTTTGCCCGACAGGCTGAACGGACGGGGCTTGGCGTGCTCTGCGAGATTGACGGCGTCATCTCGATGATTACCAGCGCTCTCGGCAACAACGAGAAATTTGGCGTTGCGCTGAATTCCCTGTCAGCGGACCTGATCGGTTCAGCCGACCGGAACAAGGTTGTCGAGGTTGTCGAGGCCCTCGTGAAGGCCACCAAGGAGTCGTCTGGCGCCAACCGCATGCTGGAAGCGCGCCTGAAGGAAACCCGCAACGAGATCAACGAGCTGCGCGAGACACTCGAAGCGACGCGCGCCGAAGCCCTGACCGATCCGCTGACAGGCCTCGCAAACCGCCGCCATTTCGAGGAAATGCTGCAGAAATCCATCGATCAGGCGACCTTGCGCCGCGAGCCTTTCGCGCTTGTCATGGTCGATATCGACTTCTTCAAGCGCTTCAATGACACCCATGGCCACATGACCGGTGACCAGGTGTTGCGCCTTGTCGCCAAAACCATGCGCGACAAGTTCAAGAGCAAGGCGATCATCTCTCGCTTTGGCGGTGAAGAATTCGCGATCATTCTGCCTGAAGCGGACA
>JAYWHQ010000265.1:0-3557 GCA_043777655.1 Allobosea sp.
GTTCGCAGGCACTCGACCATCGGATACGTCAGCCCGGTTGAGTTCGAAAACAAGGTGGGGTTAGCTTAACCCAGTGTCCACGAAACTGGCAGCAGGCCACTTTGAGAAAACTACATGGTCCAGTTCGACTTTTTGGAGCTGTTGTCGACAAAGCTGTCGTGTCGCCAAGAGACGCTATTGAGGTGGCGTTCGAAGAGGTTGCTTCGCGCTTCGACAAATTTCTTGTGCGTCTCTATCGCGAAAATAATCCTCAAAGGGGTATAATCGTTCTCGATAAATCAACGATGGAAACAAGGCTTCAAGCTCTGGCCACCGAGTTTCGGTTTAACGGTCATAGCACCGGGCGCCTCAACAATCTTGCCGATGTCCCGTTCTTCGTCGACTCTAAGGCTTCGCGATTGGTTCAATATGCTGATCTTGTCGCCTACGCGCTTTGGCGCAACTTCGAGAAAGGCGATCCTGAGTTTTACGAAATCATCAATCAACACTTCGACCACGAAGGTGGCGTGGTTCATGGGTTGCACGTCATCGTCTAAGGTAGCATTTGATGCCCGATCTCCTGCTTGAACTCTTCTCCGAAGAAATCCCCGCCCGCATGCAGCGCCGCGCGGCGGAGGATTTGCGCAAACTCGTGACTGACGCGCTGGTGGCGCGCGGGCTGGTCTATGAGGGCGCGAAGGCCTTCGCCACACCGCGTCGTCTGGCGCTGCATGTTGCCGGGCTGCCGGTGCAGGGGCAGGCACAGCGCGAGGAAAAGAAGGGGCCGAGAATCGACGCGCCGGACGCCGCCATTCAGGGCTTTTTGAAAAGCGCGGGCCTCACATCCGTCGATCAGGCCACCATCGAGAGCGACCCGAAAAAGGGCCAGTTCTATGTCGCGATCACGCAGAAGCCAGGCCAGATGACAGTCGCTGCGCTGGCCGAAATCATCCCAGACGTGATCCGCAATTTCCCCTGGCCAAAATCGATGCGCTGGGGGGCAGCCTCCGCTTCGCCCTCCAGCCTGCGCTGGGTGCGCCCGCTGCAATCGATCCTCTGCACCTTTGGCGCCGAGACCGAGGAGCCTGAGGTCGTGGCTTTCGAGGTGGGTGGCATCACCTCGTCCAACATCACCTATGGCCACCGTTTCATGGCGCCAGGCGCGATCAAGGTGCGGCGTTTCGAGGATTATGTCGCCAGTCTGGAAAAGGCCAAGGTCGTGCTCGATGCCGACCGGCGCAAGGATATCATCGCCAATGAGGCCCGCACGCTCGCCTTCGCGCAGGGGCTTGAGCTGGTGGAAGATGAGGGCCTGCTGGAAGAGGTGGCGGGGCTGGTGGAATGGCCTGTCGTGCTGATGGGTGCTTTCGAGGAGCGCTTTCTGGACGTGCCGGCAGAGGCCGTGCGCGCCACCATCCGGGCGAACCAGAAGTGTTTTGTTCTCAGGCAATCTTCCCTTCTCCCCTTGCGGGAGAAGGTGGACGCGCAGCGGCCGGATGAGGGGGCGGGCCAGCAATCAAACAAGGCCCCTCATCCGTCGGCTTCGCCGCCACCTTCTCCCTCAAGGGGAGAAGGGGCCCTCTCCAACCGCTTCATTCTCGTCTCCAACCTGATCGCCAGCGATGGCGGGGCGGCGATCATCGCCGGCAATGAGCGCGTGGTGCGCGCGCGCCTGTCGGACGCCGCCTATTTCTGGGAAACGGACAGGAAGCCGCTGCCGGACTATGCCGACAAAGCATCGAAGCCGCTCGACCAGCGGCTGGAGAAGCTGAAGGCGCTGAACATCGTGTTTCACGCCAAACTGGGCACGCAAGGCGAGCGCGTGGCGCGCATCGCGGCGCTGGCGCGCGAACTGGCACCTGTGGTCGGCGCCGATCCTGATCTGGCCGAGCGCGCCGCGCGGTTGTGCAAGGCCGATCTCGTCACCGAAATGGTGGGTGAGTTTCCGGAATTGCAGGGCTTGATGGGCCGCAAATATGCCGAGTTGCAGGGCGAGCACCCGTCCGTCTGCGCGGCAATAGAGGACCATTACAAGCCGCAAGGCCCGACCGACCGCGTGCCGACTGACCCCGTGGCGGTGACGGTCGCGCTGGCCGACAAGCTCGACACGCTGGTGGGCTTCTGGGCGATTGACGAGAAGTTGACGGGCAGCAAGGACCCCTATGCGTTAAGGCGCGCGGCGTTGGGGGTGATCCGGCTGGTGATTGAGAATGGGGTGCGGTTGGGGTTGCTTCAACTGTTTGAGACGGCCTCTATGAGAATACAAAGCACACTCTACTACCGTGAATCCGTTGTGCGCGGTGTAGTCGGTGGCGTGAGCGCAGAGCAGGCATTGAAAAACCTGGAGGGCGCAAAGCTTGCAGAATTGCCGGATGCTGGGCGGTCATTTTTTGAGCTCCGCAATGACCTTCTCACCTTCTTCCACGAACGCCTGAAAGTCTCGCTCCGCGAGCAGGGCGCGCGGCATGATCTGGTGGATGCTGTGCTGGGCGCGGGTGCAACCTCCAGCGTCATGCTCGTCCTCGGACTTGATCCGAGGATTGTCCCGAGCACCCACGCCTTGCCTTTTGAACAGGGCGCATCTGCTTTTCAAAACTCGGATGCCGCACCCAAAGACGTGGGTGGTCGGGACAAGCCCGACCATGACGCAGGAAACAGCAAGTCCCCCTCTCCAACTCTCCTCCACAAGGGGGGAGAGGGCGCAAAGGGGGTTGAGAGCACAGCCAATGACGACCTCCTGCTCATCGTACTGCGCGTCGAGGCGCTGACCGCGTTTCTGTCGACCGAGGATGGCACCAACCTGCTGGCGGGCTACAAGCGCGCTGCCAACATTCTCAAGGCCGAGGAAAAGAAGGATGGTGAGGGCGCTTTCGAGGCAGCCGCCGACCTTGGCGTGTTGCCTGAGCCCGAGGATAAGGCGCTGGGGGCAAGCCTCGCCGTCGCCGAGAATGAGGCCGCAAGCGCCGTCGGGCGCGAGGATTATGCCGCGGCCATGCGCGCCATGGCCGCTCTTCGCGCGCCCGTCGATGCCTTTTTCGAGAAGGTCATGGTCAACGCGCCAGAAGCACCCTTGCGCATGAACCGCCTGCGCCTGCTGGCGCAGCTTCGCCGTGTCACGCTGACGGTCGCCGATTTCGGCAAGATTGCGGGATAGCGTCCTGAAGAGCGCTGTCTCAACTCCATAGGAGCAACTAGCCCCGGCTGCGCTGTTTCGGCAGCTTCTTGGCGGGTGCTGCAGCACTGGATGCTGTCACATAGGATCGAAGCACCGCATTGATCCGCTTCTGGTAGCCATCTCCGCCTGCTTTGAAAAAGCTCAGGACATCCTCGTCAACCCGGATCGAGATCGCTGTCTTGCGTGCAGGGCGTGTGATCTCGATCTTGGACCAGTCAATCTCGACCAACCCGTCCCAGTCATTGTCCGCCAGGGCCGCCTGATGAATCTCATCCTCGGTCAGCGCATCAACGCGCTGCCAGTCGGATGCATCGGTCATCTTTTCGAGACGACCATCGGCATGTTCTATGACGGCATTGCCATCAGCAAGCGTGCCGGTGAGCTTTACGATTCGTTCTTTGGC
>JAYWHQ010000266.1:0-3554 GCA_043777655.1 Allobosea sp.
TTCCCTCGACCGCGACACCCGGGCCGAATGACAAATCTCGCGCAACTGATAGACATGGTGGAACGCTCACATCCGAGGTTTTGCCATGCTTGCCAATGCGTCCCGCCCGTTCAACTTCGATCTTGGCGAAACTGCCGATGCCATCCGCGAGACGGTCAAGGACTATGCGCAGGAGAAGATCGCGCCGCTGGCCGCGAAGATCGACAAGGATGACTGGTTCCCCCGCCACCTGTGGCCCGAAATGGGTGCGCTGGGCCTGCACGGCATCACGGTCGAGGAAGAATGGGGCGGCGCTGGCCTTGGCTATCTCGAGCATTGTGTGGTGATGGAAGAGGTTTCCCGCGCCTCCGCCTCGGTTGGGCTGAGCTATGGCGCGCATTCCAACCTCTGCGTGAACCAGTTGCGGCGCTGGGGCACGGACGACCAGAAAACCCGCTATCTCGGCAAGCTCGTCACCGGCGAGCATCTTGGAGCCCTCGCCATGTCGGAGCCAAATGCGGGCTCGGACGTGGTGTCGATGCGCCTGCGGGCCGACAAGAAGGGCGACCGCTATGTGCTGAACGGAACCAAGATGTGGATCACGAACGGCCCGCAGGCCGAAACGCTGATCATCTATGCCAAGACCGACATGGACGCAGGCTCGCGCGGCATTACGGCGTTTCTGGTCGAAAAAGGTTTCAATGGCTTTTCGGTGGCACAGAAGCTCGACAAGCTCGGCATGCGCGGCTCGGAAACCGGCGAACTGGTGTTTCAGGATTGCGAAGTGCCGGAAGAGAATATCATGGGCGGCCTCGGCAAGGGCGTGACGGTCCTGATGTCAGGCCTCGACTATGAGCGCGCCGTGCTGGCGGCAGGCTCGCTCGGCATCATGCAGGCCTGCATGGATGTGGTCATGCCCTACATCCACGAGCGCAAGCAATTCGGCAAACCGATCGGCGAATTCCAGCTCGTTCAGGGTAAGGTCGCCGACATGTATGTGATGATGAATGCCTGCAAGGCCTATGTCTACGCGGTGGCCAAGGCCTGCGACCGGGGCGAAACCACCCGCGAGGATGCAGCTGGTGCCATCCTCATCGCCGCGGAAAAGGCCACGCTGATGGCGCTCGATGCGATCCAGCTCCTCGGCGGCAACGGCTACATCAACGACTACGCCACCGGCCGCTTGCTGCGCGATGCCAAACTCTACGAGATCGGCGCAGGCACCAGCGAAATCCGCCGCATGCTGATCGGTCGGGAACTGTTCGAGAAGACGCGGTGAGGGTTCACCGTCATTGCGAGCGCAGCGAAGCAATCGAGCCTTTTATGCGCCGCGCCACTGGATTACCTCGCTGCGCTCGCAATGACGGGTGACAGTACCCGTCGCCGTGCTAGTTTCGCCCCATGCTCCACGCCATTCTCATTCTGCTCGGCTGCCAGCTTGCCGGCGAAATTCTGGCACGTGGGTTCGCCCTGCCCGTTCCCGGCCCCGTCATCGGCATGGCGCTCTTGTTCGCGGGGCTGCAATTGCGCGCGCGGCTGAAGCCTGCTGCCGCTGACATCGGCACCCTGCCCCTTGGAGCCGTCGCGGCCTTCCTGCTTGCCAATCTGTCGTTGCTGTTCGTGCCCGCAGGCACCGGCATCATCCGGCAGACAGCGGTGCTGACCGCAAACGGCCCGGGCCTGATCATTGCTCTGGTTGGCTCGACAGCGCTGACGCTGATCGTGACGGCACTGGTTTTCGTGGCCGTCGCGCGTCGGACGGATGCAAAATCCGGGTCCGGCGGATCTCCTTGAACGATCCCTCACGCTTGTGGGTCTTTCTGGCCGCCAGCCCTCTGTTCTGGCTGACGGCGACCCTCGCCGCCTATGCCATCGCCGACTGGCTCTCGCAGCGGGCCGGCCGCAACCCGTTGGTCAATCCGGTGCTGATTGCCGTGCTGCTGCTCGCCGCCCTGCTCATGCTCACGCGCACCCCTTACGAGACCTATTTCGAGGGGGCGCAATTCGTGCATTTCCTGCTCGGCCCAGCCACGGTGGCGCTCGCAGTGCCGCTCCACAGCAATTGGGCGACGGTGAAAAAGGCACTCGCGCCGATCTTTGCCGCTTTGATCGCCGGCGCGTCCACCGCGGTCGTTTCGTCGGTCGGCATCGCCTGGGCCTTCGGTGCACCCTTCGACGTCCTGGCCTCACTCGCACCGAAATCCGTCACGGCAGCCATCGCCATGGGGATCTCGCAGGGCATCGGCGGCAATCCGGCATTGACGGCAACACTGGTGATCAGCACAGGCATTCTCGGCGCCATCATGGTCACGCCCCTGATGAATGTCATGGGCCTGACTGACTACCGCGCGCGGGGTTTTGCGGCAGGCGTCGCCTCGCACGGCATCGGCACGGCGCGGGCTTTCCAGGTCGACCCGGTGGCGGGCACGTTTGCCGGCATCGCGCTGGGCCTCAACGGATTGATCACGGCGCTGATCGTGCCCCTCATCATCGGCTGGCTGCGGTCCTGAAGGACACCATGACACCACCATGTACGGCAGATGAGAGCGCTGCGTGCAACCTGTCACATTGCTGTGATGCAAAGACTCACATAGCATTGATGAAGTGATCAGAAAAAACGAGGGGTCGTCATGAAGAAATATATCGCAGAAGCGTTCGGCACAGCCGTTCTGGTTTTTGTGGGTTGCGGCGCAGTTGTTGCTGTCAATCTGCTGGGAACAGGTTTGTCACCTGCATCAGCGATGGGCGCATCTATCCACACGCAAGGTATTGTTGCCATCGCGCTTGCGTTTGGTCTTTCCGTGACTGCGATGGCATATTGCATCGGTCCGGTGTCCGGCTGCCACATCAACCCAGCCGTGACGGTGGCCTTGTGGGCAGCGGGTCGGTTCGACAGCAAGGATGTGCCAGGCTACGTGATCGGTCAGATCATCGGCGGTTTTGTGGGCGCTGGCATGTTGGCGCTGATTCTCAGCGGCAAGGCAGGCGGCTACACCATCCAGGGCGGCGTCTTCGGGCAGACCACCTTTGGTGACTGGTCTGTCCTCTCGGCTTTCCTTGTCGAGTTTCTGGCAACGCTGATCTTCACGGCGGTCATCCTCGGCGTGACGCAGGCCAAGGGCGGCGGCAATGTGTCGGGTCTCGTGATCGGCCTCACGCTGGCGCTCCTGCACCTTGCCTTCGTGCCGATCACCGGAAATTCACTCAATCCGGCCCGCACGCTTGCGCCCAACATCTATGTCGGCGGACAAGCGCTGGCGCAGCTCTGGCTCTACGTCGTGGCCCCGCTGCTTGGTGCCTTTGCCGCAGGCTTGCTGTTCAAGATCAAGTTCCTTTCCGCCGAGGATTGAGAGCCTGATCCAAGGGTTGCCGCCGGGGTCACTTCCGGCGGCATTTTTTATGGTTTGTCAGCGTGCCCCGCTGGCATATTGACCGGCGCTGCGCTATCTCCCCAGCGCCAACGGCTCTCGTTGGCCGGCACATTTCCAGGGACGCATCGAACACCATGCTCAAGCGAGCCTACGACTGGGTTGTGTCCTATGCCAGCCACCCGCGCGCCGTCTGGGTGCTGTTCG
>JAYWHQ010000267.1:0-3551 GCA_043777655.1 Allobosea sp.
CATCACGACACGTGCGCGCGCCGAAAAGGCCTCTCGGGCCACGCGCATGCAGCTCGAGCAAAAAAACGAACTGCTCGCCAAGCGGATCGCTGAACTGGAAAGCCAGCTCGGCCTGACCGAAAAACGGTCAGGTGCGGCCTGATCGCGCTCAGGGCTTCTTGGGCTCCGGGGCAGAAGGCTGGGGCGCAGCAGCGGGCTTGTCCAGCCGCTCGACCTTGGCCTTGTCGCGCAGCGCCAGAATGACATCCTGCTGCGCCTTGCGCACCAGATAGGTCTCGATCTCGCCCTTCACATCCTCAAACTTCGGCAGCGGCTTCGTCCGCTTCTCCTCGACCTTGATGACGTGCCAGCCGAACTGTGTCTTCACCGGCTCGGAGACGTCCCCCACCTTCAGGCCAAAGGCAGCCTCGGCGAAAGGCGCCACCATCCGGTCCTTGGCAAAGAAGCCGAGATCACCGCCTTCCTTGCCAGAGCCGGGATCTTTCGACAGCTCGATCGCGACCTTGGCGAAGTCCTCGCCCTTGCGCACGCGGGCAAGGGCTGTCTTGGCCTGCGCCTCCTCTTCCACCAGGATGTGGCGTGCGCGCACCTCTTCTTCGGGCTTCAGGGCCTTGGTTGTCTCGTCATAGAGTTTCTGGGCAGCCTCAGGCGTCACGGCCTTCTTGGCTTCGCGCGCGAGATATTCGTCCAGCAGCACCTTGTCGCGATAATAGGCCAGGCGGCGCTTGAACTCGGGCGAGTCACCCAGCTTGGCATCTTCAGCTGCTTTGGCACCGGTCTTCAGGTCGGCCATGTAGCTGATGAGCTGGTCGCGCTTCTGGTCCTCGGTCATCTGGCCAAGGCGCTCTGTCAGGTCCTCGGCAGCCAGCGCCAGCTCCTGCTCGGTGATCGGCAAGCCATTGACCATGGCCACGGGCTTGTCGGCCTGCGCGAAAGCCGCGGTACCAAACATGACTGTGCCGAGCGCCAGCGCTGCGAAACGAAAATGAACCATCGAATCAATCCCTGAATCTGATCTGAGGCAGTGTGATCTGGACGTGAATTGCCAGCCCCATGCCAGCTTGGCAAGCACGGCTGGAGTTTTGCCGCAGAGAATGACGCAACCGTGACGCAACTGCCAGCAAGCAGGCGTTCCAGACCCTTGGCAGAGGCGCAAAGGCCTCCCACATCAGGCTATCATCCACCGGTCGGGCCCGAAACCGCAGCTGTCCCTGCCAGCCTTGGCCATAAGCCTCGACCGCAAGCCTAGACCGCAAGCCGCCACGCAGCTAAACACGCGGGCGAAAAGCTCTTTTCATTCGTCGGCAATTTGCTCTCCCAGGGCAGATGTCGGCCAGATGCCATATCCGGAAGGTCGCTGATGTTCGGCTCGCTCGCTAAAAAAATCTTCGGCTCGTCGAATGACCGCCGCGTGAAGGGCTATCAGCCGCGCATCCGGGAGATCAACGCGCTGGAAGCCAGCATTGCTGACTTGAGCGATGACGAGCTTCGTGCCCGCACGGAAGCCTTCAGGGCCGAACTGGCGGCAGGCAAGACAATCGATGACCTGCTGATCCCGGCTTTCGCCACCGTGCGCGAGGCTGCCAAGCGCGTGCTGGGCCAGCGGCCTTACGATGTGCAGTTGATCGGCGGCATGGTGCTGCATGAGGGCTCCATTGCCGAAATGAAGACAGGCGAAGGCAAGACGCTGGTTGCCACGCTGCCGACCTATCTCAATGCGCTGGCCGGCAACGGCGTGCATGTCATCACGGTCAACGACTATCTGGCCAGGCGCGACTCCGAATGGATGGGCCGCATCTATCGTTTCCTGGGCCTGACCACGGGCGTCATTGTCCACGGGCTGGATGATGCCGAGCGGCAGGCCGCCTATGCCTGCGACGTGACCTACGGCACCAACAACGAGTTCGGCTTCGACTACCTGCGCGACAACATGAAGTACGAGTTCGCGCAGATGAGCCAGCGCGGCCACCATTATGCCATCGTTGATGAGGTCGACTCCATCCTCGTCGATGAGGCGCGCACGCCCCTCATCATTTCCGGCCCGCTGGATGACAAGTCCGATCTCTATGTCTCGATCAATGCACTGATCCCGAAGCTCGCCAAGACTGACTATGATCTTGACGAGAAGCAGCGCTCGGTCGCGCTGGCCGAGGCCGGCAACGAGAACATCGAGACGCTGCTTCGCGAGGCTGGCCTGCTGACCGAAGGCGATCTCTATGACGCGGGCAACGTCACCTTCGTCCATCACGTCAACCAGGCCCTGCGCGCCCACACATTGTTCCAGCGCGACAAGGATTATATCGTGCGCAATGATGAGGTCATCATCATTGACGAGTTCACCGGTCGCATGATGCCGGGCCGTCGTTACTCGGAAGGGCTGCATCAGGCCCTGGAAGCCAAGGAAGGCGTCACCGTCCAGCCCGAGAACGCAACGCTGGCCTCGATCACCTTCCAGAACTATTTCCGCCTCTACGAGAAGCTGGCAGGCATGACCGGCACCGCTGCGACCGAGGCAGACGAATTCCAGCAGATCTACAAGCTGGAAGTGGTGGAGATTCCCACCCATGTGCCGGTCGCGCGCCTCGATGAGGATGACGAGGTCTATCGCAGCTTCGACGAGAAGGTGCGCGCCATTATCCGCGAGATCATCGAGGCGCAGGAAAAGGGCCAGCCGCTGCTGGTCGGCACCACCTCGATCGAGCGGTCGGAACTGGTCGCCGACATGCTGCTGAAAGAGGGCTTCACCCAGCTTGATTTCTCCACGACCGAGGCATTGAACCCTGTCTATGAAGCGGCGCGCGCCGGCAAGCCCTCGCGCTGCTTCGCTGTGCTCAACGCCCGCTTCCACGAGCAGGAAGCCTATATCGTGGCGCAGGCCGGTGTGCCCGGCGCCATCACCATTGCCACCAACATGGCAGGCCGCGGCACCGACATTCAGCTGGGCGGCAATGCCGACATGCGCATCGAGCATGATCTGGGCGTGCAGCCGGCCGACGCGCCGCGCTCGCCCGAGCGGCAGGAGCAGGAAACACGCATCCGCGCCGAAGTCGCTGACTTCAAGAAGCGCGTTCTGGCGGCTGGTGGTCTCTACATCGTCGGCACCGAACGCCATGAGAGCCGCCGCATCGACAACCAGTTGCGAGGCCGCGCCGGCCGCCAGGGCGATCCCGGTCGCTCCAAGTTCTTCCTGTCGCTTCAGGATGACCTGATGCGCATTTTCGGCTCTGACCGGATGGAAGGGATGCTGAACAAGCTTGGCCTGCAGGAGGACGAGGCCATCGTCCACCCGTGGATCAACAAGGCGGTGGAAAAGGCGCAGGGCAAGGTCGAGGCGCGCAATTTCGACCAGCGCAAGAACATCCTGAAATATGATGATGTGATGAACGACCAGCGCAAGGTCGTGTTCGAGCAGCGCCGCGATTTCATGCGCGAGGATACGGTTCGCCCGACCATCGACGACATGCGCCATGCAGTGGTGGGGCGAACGGTGTCCTCACGCATGAAATCACGGCGCTGCTCGAACACCACCTTGCGCTGGTCGTTCATCACGT
>JAYWHQ010000268.1:0-3544 GCA_043777655.1 Allobosea sp.
AACCGGGCTGGCCTCTTCATCAAGCTCGATGGCACGGGCGCAGATGGCTTCGTGCCCGCTTCTACACTTGGCGGCGATTATTATCGCTATGACGAGGCAGCCCATGCCCTGACAGGCGACCGCACAGGCGAAAGCTGGCGGCTGGGCGACCGGGTGCAGGTGAAGCTGGTCGAGGCAGCGCCTGTCGCCGGCGCGCTGCGCTTCGAACTGCTGTCAGAGGGGCGAAAGGTCACGCCCGGAAAAGCTGGCGGTGGCAGGCGTTTCCCGCTATCCCGACGCGGCAATGGCACCGGGTTTGCACCTGGCGGCAAAGGGCCGGGTGGCAAACCCAGCAGCGCCAAGGGTGGCAAGAGCGCCAGCGGCGGCAAGGGTGCTGGCCGCAACAAAAGGCGAGGCTGACATGGCTGCGCAAGACCAGACCCCCACGCAACATTGGGCCCGTGCGCCCGAACGCGACTGGCGTGAAGCCGTCGGTCGTGGCTTCCGTGGCAAATGCCCATCTTGCGGCGAAGGCAAGCTGTTCCGGGCTTTTCTCAAGCCCGTCGATGCCTGTGAAGATTGCGGCGAGCCCATGCACCACCAGCGTGCGGATGATCTGCCGCCTTACATCGTCATCACGATTGTCGGCCACATTGTCGTCGGCGGCCTGTTGCTCAGCGAGAAATATGCCGACTGGTCGATGACCACGCATATGCTGATCTGGCCACCGCTCTGCGTTGTCCTGACACTCCTGTTCATGCAACCGGTGAAAGGCGCCGTGGTTGGATTGCAATGGGCCAACCGCATGCACGGCTTTGGCGGCGAATGGCCACGGCCGGAGCGTCAGCCAGGCGCGAAACCTGTGGCGGCAGAAAATGCCAGCACACCGGGACGGTCGACTTGAACGACCATACGGTGACGCTCACCAGCGCCGAACGCGAGCGCCGCTGGCCAAACCAGCGCCCGGCCGATGCCGCGACCATGCTCATCATCGACCGCTCGACCCGCACGCCCCGCGTGCTGATGGGCAAGCGGCATGAAGGCCACAAGTTCATGCCGGGCAAGTTTGTCTTTCCCGGCGGCCGGATTGATCCGTCGGATCGCGGCATGGTGGCAACCGGCGCTCTCGCCAGCATCTGTGAAGAACGCCTGATGAAACGCGTGACCAGGCCAAGCGAACAGCGGGCCCGGGCGCTCGCACTGGCCGCCATCCGCGAGACATTCGAGGAAACCGGGCGCCTCTTCGGCACAGCAGAGTTCGGCGCACCTGAAGCGCCGACTGACAGCACATGGTCGGGCTTCGCCGAGCATGGCATCTTTCCCGATCTGGCCGCCCTCACCTTTGTTGCCCGCGCTGTCACGCCACCACGCCGCCCGAAGCGCTTCGACACACGCTTCTTTGCGATTGATGCCAGCGCAGTGGCCCATACTGTCGGCAACATCATTGGCCCGGATGCCGAGCTGGTCGAGCTGGTCTCGGTCAGCTTTGCCGATGCGCGCCAGCTTGATCTGCCCACCATCACCAAGGTGGTTCTGGATGAGGTGGAGGCCCGCATCAAGGCAGGTTTCGGGGCCTGGCAGCCGGTTCCCTATTATTGGGAAAAGCACGGCACCTTTGTGCGCGAAGCCCTGTGACACCTGATACAGACGTCACGACCACGTCCCTGAGCACCTCTGCGAAAGCCTCCATCGCTGCCGCCATCCTGCTTGTCGCCATGGTCGGCGTGGGCCTGAGCCTGACCGTGCCGCTGCTTTCGCTCGAAATGGAGCGCATGGGCATTTCCGGCACCATGATCGGCTTCAACACAGCCATTGCCGGTGTGGCCGCCATCGCCACCGTGCCCTTCGTGCCAAGGCTCGCGGCCGGGATCGGCATTGGCCGGATGCTGGCTCTGGCCATCATCACGACAGCCCTGTCTTTCATCGCGTTCAAGCTGGTTTTCGATTTCCGCGCCTGGTTTGTCATCCGCTTTGTCTTTTCAGCAGCCCTCGGCGCGCTCTTCGTGCTGTCGGAATACTGGATCGCAACCACAGCCCCCGCCGCCCGGCGCGGGCTGGTGATGGGCATCTATGCAACTGTGCTGGCACTGGGCTTTGCCACCGGCCCGTTGATTCTGGCATTTGTGGGCACCAGCGGCTGGCCGCCCTATCTGGCGGGAGCAGCGCTCTATGCGCTCGCGGGCCTGCCTCTGCTGGCAGCGCGGCGGCACTTGCCGGATCTGACTCATGCGCCCGGACATTCGATCCTGCGCTATATCAGGCTGCTGCCCCTGGCGACGGCAGCCGGCATCGTCTTTGGCGCCGTGGAAAGCGGGGCGTTCGCCTTCCTGCCAGTCTATGGCGTGCGCAACGGCTTTTCTGCCGAGACTGCGGCCATCTTCCTCACCGTGACCGCGCTGGGCAACATCCTGCTGCAAATCCCGCTTGGGCTGCTGGCTGACCGATTCAGCAAGTCGAAGCTGATTCTCATCATCGCCGCATTCGGCATTATCGGCGCCCTGCTGCTGCCACCGGCACGCGACCTTGGCCTTGAATGGTTCTATGCCGTGCTGCTGATCTGGGGCGGCGTTGTCGGCGGGCTCTACACCATCGGCCTGGCCCTGCTCGCCAGCCGCTTCACCGGGCCTGACCTGGCCGGCGCCAACGCGGCATTCGTCCTGCTCTACAACATCGGTCTCGCCGCAGGCCCGCCATATCTGGGCATCGCCATTGATGCACTGCCGACCTGGGGCCTGTCACTGGCGTTTTCGAGCCTGTTCCTGCTCGTGCTCATGGGCGGTTTTGCCCGGAAGGCGTGATCGATCCCGCGCGCAGCGCAGGG
Organism: Allobosea sp.; assembly: GCA_043777655.1. GTDB lineage: Bacteria > Pseudomonadota > Alphaproteobacteria > Rhizobiales > Beijerinckiaceae > Allobosea. The sequence goes on from JAYWHQ010000268.1 coordinate 2,801, forward strand.
CAGATGCTTTGCCGGGTCCTTTTGCCTTGACTTGGGCCAGATGATGCGGCATTGCCCGCGATACAGGTTTGCCGGGTTCGCCCGGCCATTTTTTATGCGGGTGCCAGCGGGCACAGCGACCAAGGGAACTTCATTATGGCCAAGGCTGTCACGATCAAGATCAAGCTGCTGTCGACTGCCGACACGGGCTATTTCTACGTTACCAAGAAAAACTCGCGCACGATGACCGAGAAGATGAACGTCAAGAAGTACGATCCCGTCGTGCGCAAGCATGTCGAGTTCAAGGAAACCAAGATCAAGTGATCTGAGCGTTTTCGCAGATTTTTGAAAAGGGCGCCTTCGGGCGCCTTTTTTGTGGCGCGATGCGAGGGGCATGGCCGCAAAAACAAGTTGGCCGACCGACGATGGCTTCCGGGAAGGCCGGAACATCCACTGCCAGTCGGCCATGCCCAATGGTGTCCCGAGAGATGCGGCGGACCCGGGCCCCCGAAGGGCGTCTTGAGCAGGGGCCGTTGCCGACGCCCTGTCCTGAAAAGACCCTACCGGCAGATGGCCCAGACGCAATCGATAACAGCGCGAACCAGCGATTCATCACTGGTTAAGCTTACCTGTTAGGTCTCTGTCTTTACGGCGTTTTTTAAAGCTTGGTTCAGGCGGCGGCGGCCACGACCACGCGGTTGCGGCCGGTGTCCTTGGCCTTGTAGAGCGCCTCATCTGCGCGCTTCATCAGCTCTTGCGCCGAAG
>JAYWHQ010000269.1:0-3536 GCA_043777655.1 Allobosea sp.
CACCGGAAAGCGGATCTACCTTGCTGCGCCGCTGGGTGGTGAGTTTCCGCTGTTCTATCGCCGCGATGGGCGCGTTGACGGCACTGGCGAGGCGCTCGGCCTGGGGCGCTTCATCCGTCCGACAGACAGTGGTCGCTGGTGGGTGCGCAACGACAAGCTCTGCCAGCAGTGGACCACTTGGTATGAAGGCAAGCCCATGTGCTTCACACTGACCGAGCAAGGCAATGGCCGCGTCCGCTGGGTGCAGGACAATGGCGACACAGGCATTGCACGCATCGGCAACTGATGCTGCTGCCGGGCAGGGGGCAAGGCATTCACGCCCTGCGATCTTGCCAAGCGCCTGCAAGAGGCTTAACCGTCCGTTCACGTGATTGATCCAGACTGATGACCCGGGCATTTTCCGGTCCATGTCATCCCGGGTCTGTCGTTGCAGGAACGGATTGGCTGAATGTCAGCATCTTTTGCCTCTCAAGGCGAGATAAGCCGGGTTGCGTATCAGGCGATGAACACATCTCCCTCTCTCCGGGCGCGCGTCCCGGTCAAGACTGTTTGCCGCTTGACCTGTGTTGCGCTGGTCAGTGTGTTTGTTGCCAATTGTGGCAACCAGACGGCTCAGCGTCGCTCGAATTCGAAAGAGATCGGCGCGTTCTCGCACCCGAAATACGGAACCGCCAGTCCGCGCGTCGTCAATGAGGGCGGTGAAGTGCCCAAGGGCGGGGGCCGCCTGCACATCGGCAAGCCCTACACGGTCGCTGGCAAGCGCTACACGCCCTATGCCAAGCCGACGGGGTACACGATCGTTGGCGCTGCCTCCTGGTATGGCGAGGCTTTCCATGGCCGCAAGACGGCGAATGGAGAAGTTTATGATCGTCACTCGATCACTGCCGCCCACCCCACGATGCCACTGCCATCGTATGCACGCGTCACCAATACCTTGAACGGCCGCTCGATCGTCGTGCGCGTGAATGATCGCGGGCCCTATCACGGGGGCCGTGTGCTCGATGTCTCGCAGCGCACAGCCGATGCGCTCGCTTTCCGGCATTTGGGTACTGCCCGCGTGCGCGTCGAATATCTTGGCAACGCCTCGCTCGGAGGTTCGGACGACGGCAAGCTCCTCGCCAGCCTGCGCACCGATGGCAACCCCGCCGCATTGCCTGGTCAAAGCGCCTCGACGCTTGTGGCAAGTGCTGGCGGCGGCGTTTCGCGCGGTCCGGCGCCCGGGCGTGACCTGAATGGTGACGGCATCGATGATCGGGTATCGACGCCGGAGCTTCAGGCCCCTGCGCCCGTTCGTGTCCAGCCCGCAATCTCGCCACGTCCGCAGACTGCCGCCCCTGCTCTGGCCTATAGCGAACAAACGAAGTCGGCACCTGAACCCGTCAACGCAGTGGCTCCTGCCGCAGCTCCGTTGCCGGCAGCGCAGCCCGGCCTCGTGCGCGCCGTGCCGCGTCCACCGAACCGGCCTTTCGATCTCGACACCATCCCCGGCGCAAATGTGCCCTTGGCGCAGGCAGCATCACCGTTGCGTGGGACGGTTGCGCCGCAGCGCCCGGCTGTGGCCCAGCTGTTCTATGCCAAGCCGCAGGGCCCTGCCTCGCACTTCTCGCAGTCGCATCCGCTGGCGCGCGATCTGAGGCCGCAAGCCTTCCGGCCTCTGACGCGCGACTGAGCTGTTTCACGCCAAGAGCTGGCGTAAGTTTGCGTCGATCCGCCTTGACCTTGTGCGGGCGCGTCGGCATCACATGATGTGATGCCAGTGACCGGCCAGGGTGAGACAATGGTGAGTGCTGCGAAGCTGACGGTAGGCCGGCTTGCCGCTTTGGCTCTGGCATGTCTGGTGGCCTTGTCGCTGGGCAGCTTCAGCACGCAAGCTCAAACCTTCACCTCGTCCGCGCCGCACGCGATCCTTCTGGACACGTCCAGCGGAACAGTTCTGTTTGAAAAGGCTGCCGACACGCTGATGGTGCCAGCCAGCATGGCGAAAATTGCGACTGCCTTGGTCGTTTTCGAGGAAATGGCCAAGGGTCGCCTGAAACCGGATGACGAAATAACGATTTCGGAAAACGCCTGGCGCAAAGGCGGGGCGCCTGCCGGTGGCTCTGCGATGTTTGCGCAGCTTGGCTCCAAGATCAAACTCTCGGACATGCTGCAAGGCCTGATCGTGCAATCGGGCAATGATGCAGCAATCGCTGTTGCCGAGGCTATCGCTGGAACCGAGCAGAACTTCGCCCGGATGATGACGGAGCGTGTCCGCGCGCTGGGCTTGAACCAGTCGGTCTTCCGCAATGCGACCGGCATGGGGGATCCGGAGCAGCGTGTCACATCGCGCGAGATGGCGCGGCTGTCCGCGCACCTCATTGCGACATATCCTGAGCAATACAAGCTTTTCGGACAACGTGAATTCACCTGGAACAAGGTGCGCCAGCAGAACCGCAATCCGTTGCTGACGATGGACATCGGTGCTGATGGCATCAAGACCGGGATGCTGAATGAGTCCGGTTTTGGCCTTGTCGGCTCGGCCGTGCAGAACGGGCAGCGGCTGATCGTCGTGGTCAATGGTTTGCCCTCCGCGCGTGACCGGGCAGTTGAAGCGCGCAAGCTGTTGGAATGGGGGTTCCGATCTTTCGAGGAGCGGGCCTTGTTCAAGGATGGCGAAAGCATTGGCGAGGCCAAGGTTTTTGGTGGTGCTGCCAGCGTTGTGCAACTGAAAGCGAAGGGCGAAATCCGGCTGCTCTTGCCACGCGGGTCATCCGAGCGGATCAACGCGCGCATTGTCTATCAGGGGCCACTCAAGGCGCCTGTTGAGGCGGGCAGGCAGGTCGGCACGCTTTTCGTTACGCGTGGCGATGTAAAGGCGCTTGAAGTGCCACTTTTTACAGCCACGGCTGTGGCTGAAGGCACGCTCCAGCAAAAAGCATGGGATGCCATCCTGGAAGGCGCCATTGGCTCCATCCGCAAGGCCTTTGGCCGCAGTTGAGCGCGAGATGGCTGGCCGCTTCATCACATTGGAGGGCGGGGAGGGGGCCGGCAAATCGACACTCGCCAAGGCGCTCGCTGGACGGCTGGAAGCGCTCGGCCACAACGTGGTGCGCACGCGTGAACCTGGCGGCTCGGCCAAGGCGGAAGCCATCCGCGAGGTGATCCTGTCCGGACAGGTCAAGTCGGCAGGGCCTGTTGCCGAGGCGCTGATGTTTTATGCTGCGCGGGCTGACCATCTCGACAATTTGATCCTGCCTGCACTCAGGCGGAACGCATGGATCATTTGCGACCGGTTTTCCGATTCAACACGTGCCTATCAAGGCGCGCTCGGGCGCATTGATGCAGCGACCCTGCGCTCGCTGGAGCGCATTGTGGTTGGCAAGGCAAAGCCCGACTTGACGCTGATGCTGGACCTGCCGCCGGAAACCGGTCTGGCCCGCGCCGATGCGCGGCGCGGCAAAGCGGCAAAAGACCGTTTCGAGGGCGAAAGCATTGGCTTTCACCGCCGCCTGCGACAGGCGTTTCTTGACCTTGCTGCGGCGGAACCAGCGCGCTGC
>JAYWHQ010000270.1:0-3528 GCA_043777655.1 Allobosea sp.
CTGGTGTGATTGTCGATACGGGCGGCTTGGTCGTGACAAACCATCACGTTATCGAGGGCATGACCGAGGTTAAGGTCGCGCTGTCAGACAAGCGCGAGATCGAGGCCGAGATTCTCCTGCGCGACCCGCGCACCGATCTCGCGGTCCTCAAGCTGAAGAACACCACAGACCTGAGCCCGCTGGAGCTTGGCGACTCGGACGCATTGCAGGTTGGCGATCTGGTTCTTGCCATCGGCAATCCGTTCGGCGTTGGCCAGACCGTGACGCAAGGCATTGTTTCGGCGCTGGCACGAACGCAGGTCGGAATTTCGGACTTCCAGTCCTTCGTGCAGACCGATGCCGCAATCAACCCTGGCAATTCCGGTGGTGCGCTGGTCGACATGGCCGGGCGCCTGATCGGCATCAACACCGCCATTTTCTCGAAATCGGGCGGCAGCCACGGCATCGGTTTCGCCATTCCAGCGGCCATGGTCAAGGTCGTGATCGATTCTGCGCGCAATGGCAGCGCGACCGTGCGCCGCCCGTGGTTTGGCGCGCGTCTGCAGGTGCTGACGGCAGATGTCGCCGATGGGCTGGGGCTCGACAGGCCAACCGGCGCGCTGGTGGCAGGCGTCGTCGAGAAAAGCCCGGCGGCAGATGCAGGCCTGCGCCGTTCCGATGTGATCCTGGCCATCGACGGCGCGACTGTCGATGATCCGGAAGCGTTCGGCTATCGCTTTGCCACCAAGGCTCTGGGTGGCAATGCCTCGGTCACGGTGCTGCGCACCGGCCGGCGCATTGTCATCCCGGTCAAGCTCAGCGTGGCGCCAGAAAGCCGCCCGCGTGACAAGCTGACGATTGCCGCCCGCTCGCCGCTGACAGGCGCGACCCTAATGAACATGTCGCCCGCTGTCGGCGAAGAGCTGTCCATCGATGCGGTAGCAGATGGCGTTGTCATTTCCGAGTTGGAAGACAACAGCCCGGCTGCTCGCATCGGCTTCCAGAAGGGCGATCTCGTGACCGCCATCAATGGCGCGCGCGTCACCACCTCGCGCGAGGTCGAGGTCGCCACGCGCGAGCGCAAGCGCAGCTGGGACATCACCATCACGCGCGAGGGCCGCTCGATCACCTCGACCTTCGGCGGCTGATGTGGCCAATCTGTTCTCTGCCTCCGGGCTCGACCAGTCTGGCCCACGCCCTCTGGCTGACCGATTGCGCCCGGCGACATTGGCGGAGGTTGCAGGGCAAGAACACCTGACAGGCCCGGAAGGCGCACTGACCCGCCTGCTGGCGTCGGGCGGCATCGGCAGCCTGATTTTCTGGGGGCCACCCGGCACTGGCAAGACGACGGTGGCGCGGCTGCTGGCGAAGCAGACCGATTTTGCCTTCGAGCAGATCAGCGCGATCTTTTCCGGCGTGGCTGACCTGAAGAAGGTCTTCGAGCAGGCACGCAGTCGACGCATCACCGGCACATCGACGCTGCTGTTCGTCGACGAGATTCACCGCTTCAACCGGGCACAACTCGATGCCTTCCTGCCCGTGATGGAAGACGGCACCATCACGCTGATTGGTGCAACGACCGAGAACCCGTCCTTTGCGCTGAATGCGGCGCTGCTGTCGCGTGCCCGCGTGCTGACCTTCCATGCGCTTGATGAGGCGGCCATTCTGGCGCTGCTGGCCCGCGCTGAAGCGCATGAGGGCAAGCTGTTGCCGCTGGACGACGCCGCGCGGCTTGCTCTGGCCCGCATGGCCGACGGCGATGGCCGCGCCGTGCTGACTCTGGCCGAAGAACTCTGGCGCGCGGCACGGCCCGGTGAGAGCTTCGATACGGCGCGGCTGGCCGAAATCATCCAGCGCCGTGCGCCGGTCTACGACAAGGCCCAGGACGGGCACTACAACCTGATTTCCGCCCTGCACAAAACCGTCCGTGGCTCGAACCCCGATGCGGCACTCTACTATTTTGCGCGCATGATCGATGCGGGCGAAGATCCACGCTTTCTGGCGCGGCGACTGGTGCGCATGGCGGTCGAGGATATTGGCCTGGCTGACCCACAGGCGCTGCTTCATGCGCGCGCAGCTGCCGAAACCTATGAGCAGCTCGGTTCACCTGAAGGCGAGCTGGCGCTCGCCAACACCGTGATCTATCTGGCCACAGCGCCCAAATCGAACGCGGCCTATGTCGCCTGGAAGGCGGCATTGCGGGCAGCAAAAGAAGGCGGCTCGCTGATGCCGCCCAAGCCGATCCTGAACGCACCGACCAAGCTGATGAAGGAGGAAGGCTATGGTGGTGGCTATCAGTATGATCATGACGAGCCTGATGCCTTTTCCGGGCAGGATTATTGGCCGGAGGCGATGGGCGCGAAGGTGTTCTACGATCCGCCTGATCGCGGCTTCGAGCGCGACATCCGCAAGCGGCTGGACTGGTGGGCGAGGCTGCGCCGGGAACGCCAGGGAAACTGAGCCCGGCTAAGGCTTCGTCAACCTGCCGGTGATAGCGTCATTCAATCAGCGCAAATGCCTTGCACCGATGGCGGGGCGTCGTTATACGCGCTGTCACATTCCCGAATAGCTCAGCGGTAGAGCAATCGACTGTTAATCGATCGGTCGTAGGTTCGAATCCTACTTCGGGAGCCAGTTCTGGAGAGGCCGGGAGCGCAAGTCGCGTCCCGGCCTTTCTTTTTCACATCAGAGCCAGGTCACCGCTCACTTCACAGTGATGGTGATTCGATCCGACATGATCGGTGGCACATGCGGGATGTGGGTCCAGTCACCCAGCACGAGCTGCAAGGTGTGCTGGCCCGGCGGCAGGCTAACGCTGGCCTCGGTCTGCCCCTTGCCGAAATGGACATGCTTTTCGTCAGCCGGGATCAGGCCCTTGAGTGCCTCACCCTCGATCTTGGCATTGATGAGCAGATGATGGTGGCCGGTATTGGCTGTTGCATCGCCCTGCAAGCCAGCAGGTGCCACACCCATCCCTGTCAAGCCGAACTTGACCAGCACGGGGTTGGAGACCGAATCGCCATCCTTGAGGTTGACGAAATAGACCTTCGCGCCAGGCGCGGACTTGCTGTCTTGCGCGATGGCGGTTGCCAGATACGTGGTCGAGAGCCCGGCAAGCGCCATGACACCGGCAAGAATTGCGGTTTTGATCTTCATTGTTTCCTCCTCAGTTGCGAGTTGCTGATGCCTGCCTTCTGTGTGCATGGCAAAACACTCCGGCGTGATCGTGGCGCGGCATTGTCGCCCATGCAAGCGGGGCTGCATTCGAGACCGGTCTGCCTTATGAGCAAAATATGTCACAGCTTGCCTTAACAACGGACTTGCCAGCCAATCGTGCGGCCCTGATGTGGTTCCGCGATGACCTGCGCATCGAGGACAATCCGGCGTTGGTGCAAGCCTGTCAGGAGGGTGCCGTCGTCTGCATCTACATCTTTGATGACAGTCCAGTGCGGCGCGCCATGGGCGCCGCCTCGCGCTGGTGGCTGGCACAGTCGTTGCGCGCACTTTCGCGGGATCTGGCGAAGATTGGCGGGTCACTGAACCTGCTGA
>JAYWHQ010000271.1:0-3520 GCA_043777655.1 Allobosea sp.
CCATGGCTTCGATCCGAAAGACTGGTCGAAGAACCACCCGATCCCACCGCCGACAATCACGCCAGCAAGAAATTCAGATGACAACCTGAGTGCCTGCCCGAGAGACGACGTGTCCTCGGACGTCCGCTCCAGCTTGCGCTCGGCCTCCTTGCGATCGGTGACCGCACCAATGCGGTCTCCCAAAGCATCGAGACGGCGCGCGAGGTCCTCGTCGCCGGGTGCCGTTTGACCTGTCAAGCTTTTGGGCTTTCCAGAAGGCTCACCGTGATTGCCACCCGTCACGGGACAGCCATCCTTGCAACAAGATCCGAAGCCGGATCGCCGGTTTTCAGATCGTCCTGCACGGCGTGCAAAACCCCTGTGAAACCGCGCGCAACATATTGGCGGGTCCCGGATGTGTCAAGGAAAGTCATGCGCTAACTAACTCTTTGGAAAAACTATATTTTTTAATTTAGAGATGTATTTTCAGCTTGCCTTGCGCGCGACTCGCGCCACGGGACTCACACCGCTTCCCGGATGCGCTCTGCCGTTTCAAGGTCGACCGAGACCAGCTGGCTGACGCCACGTTCCGCCATGGTCACGCCATACAGACGATCCATCCGCGCCATGGTGATCGGGTTATGCGTGATGATGATGAAGCGCGTGTCCGTGGTGCTGGCCATGTCGGCCAGGAGGTCGCAATAGCGCTCGACATTGGCATCATCGAGCGGTGCATCGACTTCGTCCAGCACGCAAATCGGCGAGGGATTGGTCAGAAACACCGCAAAGATCAGCGCTGTGGCCGTCAACGCCTGCTCGCCGCCCGAAAGCAGGGTCATCGTTTGCGGCTTCTTGCCAGGCGGGCGCGCGAGGATTTCGAGGCCCGCTTCCAGCGGATCGTCCGAATCGACAAGTGTCAATTCGGCAGTGCCGCCGCCGAAGAGCACGCCGAACAGCTTCTGGAAATGGCCATTGACGATGTCGAAAGCGGCCAGCAATCGTTCGCGGCCCTCGCGGTTCAGCGCACCGATGGCCTGGCGCAGGCGACGGATCGCCTCGGTCAAATCGTCGCGCTCGGTCACCATTGTGTCGCGCTTGAGCGTGATCTCGGTCAATTCGTCGTCGGCGCGCAGGTTTACCGAGCCCAGGCGCTCTCGCTCGGCCTTGAGCGAGGCAAGCCGACGTTCGGTTGATTCGGTCGGCGGCAGGTCATCGCCTGGCGCCAGCCCCGCCAAGGCAAAGAGGCCGTTCGGATCGGTTTCCAGCGTCTCGGCCACCATGCGCAGCACATCGTCGAAGCGCGCTTTGGACGCTTCAACGCGCGCCTCGGCTGCGGCCCGCGCTTCACGGGCCTCGGCCATGCCATCGAGCGCTGCGCGTGCCTGACGGTCGGCAACTGCAAGGGCTGATTCGCCCTCGGCCAGCCGGTCAGCTGCGTTCTTGCGCGCGCCTTCCGCCGTCTCGATTTCGCCGACAAGGCGACGTCGCTCGACAAGGAACGTGTCGGGGGCTTCCGCCAGCGCGCGCTGTTCGACCCTGGAGGCCTCGATGCGGGCGTCGATCTCGGCGGTGGCGGCGCTGCTGTCTTTCGTGCGCGCTTCCCAGGCCTGGGCCTCGCTGGCAATCGTCTCGCGGCGACGCAGGCGCATGTCCTGCTCACGTTGCAGCGTCTGCACGGCGGCGCGCGCAGCGGAGGCTTCAGCGCGGGCCTCTGCCACCGCTGCGCGGGCCGCATGCATCTCGTTTTCGAGCTCAGGTGCAGCTGTCAGATTGGCCATGGCGGCCTCGGCGGCTTGCGCCTGCGCCTGCGCCTCGGCCTCGTTCGCGCTCAGTCGTCCGATGGCCTCATCCAGCACGGAGCGGCGCTGCGCCTGGTCAGACGCCTTGCGCTCGGCCTGCGCCAGCCGCTCGCGCGCCTGATCGAAATTGCGGCGGGCCTCGCGCACCTGCTCGACGGACTGGCTCTCGGCAAGCTGGGACGTGCGCATGGCAGCAACAGCTGCTTCGGCACGTTCGCGCGCCACTTCAGCGGCCTCGCGTGCGCCTTGCGCCTCGCGCTCGAGATCGCCCAGCCGGTTCTTCTCCGAAAGGCGACGGGCTGCAGCAGATGGCGCCTCCGCGGCAGTGGTGAAGCCATCCCAGCGCCAGACATCGCCCTCGCGCGAAACGAGCCGTTGGCCCACTTTCAAATCGCCGCGCAGGGCCGCACCCTCGCTTCGTGCCACGACACCAATCTGGCGCAGGCGGCGCAGCATCGCCTCAGGCGCACGCACATGCTGCGCCAGCGGCGTCACACCGGCAGGCAGGGCGGGGTCTTGGGCGGCATCGCCCGTGTTGAACCAATGGGTTGGCGCTGACGGGTTGGAGGAAGCGTCAAGGTCTTCGCCGAGGGCGGCACCAAGCGCGGCCTCGAAGCCCTTGGCGACTGTGATCGCGTCGAGCACGGGCGGCCAGAGATCGCTGGCGCCCGTGGCGAGCAGCTTCTGCAAGGTGCGGATTTCGGTTTCCAGCCGCTGCGCTGTGCGATCAGCCTCCGCCAATGGGCCGCGTGCAGCTGCCTCGGCTTCGCGCGCCACCGTCAAGGCGGTCCGAGCGTTGGCGGCTGCCTCATCGGACAGGCGCAGTTGCTTTTCCGATGCGGCAAACGTTTCCCGCAGGGTCTCGACAGGATCACCATTCTGGTTGCCGGCATCAATCGCGGCCCGCTCGCGTTCCAGCCGCTCGCGCTCCTGCGTCTGGCGGGCAATGCGCTCGCGTGCCTCGCGCAGGCCACGCTCCAGCGCGCCACGCCGTGCATTCACGTCCGACAGGCGGGTCTGGATCTCGGCGAGCTTCGCTTCCTCACGCTGCGCCTTGGCGTCAGCTTCGGTCAGCTTGGCACCCGCCGCCTGCGCCGTGCTGCCATTGGCGGCCTGCTCGGCGGCGAGCGCCACATCCTCATCTCTCAGGCGTGCAAGGCTCTGGACGGCGTCAGCCGCAAGGGTCGACTGGCGGGCCAAGTCAGCCTGCAACTCGGCCAGCCGCCGTTCCAGCTCCTGCGCGCGCTGTTTTGAACGACGCTCCTCAGCCTCCAGATCATCAAGGCCGCGCCGCAGCCGCACGAGGCCCGCAGCCGCCTGCGCCTCCTTCTCGCGCAGGTCCGGCAGAACCATTGCGGCGATGGCCTGTGCCTTCGCGGCCTCGGCCTGAACGGCCGTGCGACCGGCAACCTCGCGCACAGCGCCTTCCAGCGTGCGCTCGGCCTGTGCGGCCTGCTCGCGAGCATCGCGATGCTGGATCGCGGCGATCAGCGCCTCGGCACGGCGGATGTCGGCGGCCAGCCCACGGTAGCGGCTGGCTTGCTTGGCCTGCTTGCCGAGGGAATCGATCTGGCCATCAATCTCGCGCAGCACATCTTCCAGCCGGACGAGATTGTCCTCGGCTGCGCGCAAGCGCAGCTCAGCCTCGTGGCGGCGCGAATGCAGGCCGGAAATGCCCGCAGCCTCTTCCAGAATGCGGCGGCGCGATTGCGGCTTGGCGGAGATGATCTCGCTGATCTGCC
>JAYWHQ010000272.1:0-3519 GCA_043777655.1 Allobosea sp.
GGGCTGATCCATCTCGATGCACCGTTCGGCAAGGAGCCGATCCCGGTGCTCGAGAGCCTCGCCAAGAAGTATGGCTTCGAGGTGAAGCTCTATCCGATCGCCGCTGCAGACATGCAGAACCAGGGCGCAACATGGCTCAACATTCGCCGTGACCGGCCAGATTACCTCTACAACCAGGGCTGGGGTGCCATGAACCCGACCGCAGTGAAGGAAGCCATCAAGAACGGTTTCCCGATTGGCAAGCTGGTCGGTGTCTGGTGGGCTGGCGGCGATGACGATGCCCGCGCTGGCGGGGCAGAGGCCAAGGGCTACAAGTCCCTGAACTTCCATCAGTCCGGGGCCAGCTTCCCGGTGATCCAGGACATCATCAAACATGTCGTCGACAAGGGAAACTCGAAGTTCCCGAAAGAGCGCATCGGTGAGAACCTCTATAATCGCGGTGTCTACAACGCCATGCTGATCGCCGAGGGCATTCGTACGGCGCAGCAGGTCACCGGCAAGAAGGTGGTCACCGGCGAGGAGATGCGTCGTGGCCTGGAAGCGTTGAACATCACGGAAGCCCGCTTCAAGGAAATGGGCATGGAAGGTTTCGCAGCGCCGCTCAAGGTGACCTGCTCCGACCATAACGGCCATCACAAGGTCTTCATCTCCGAGTGGGATGGCACCAAGTATGTGAAGGCATCCGACTGGATGGAGCCGCTGAAGGACGAGGTTCGTCCGTTGATCGAGGCCGCAGCCAAGGACTATGCCGAGAAGAATACCGGCTGGCCCAAGCGCAGCGAGACTTGCCAGAACGCGTCATAAGACGGGCAATGGGCGGTTGGCAGTCGGCAATCGGAAAACCGGTTGACCTGCCAGCTGCCCATTGAAGCCTTATCGACTGCCGACTGCCGACTGCCGACTGCCAGAATCCAAGTCCGGAGTAACCATGTCCGCCACAGCCATCGCTCCAGCCACCCTCCTGCCGGAAGCCGCCACCGACACAATGCTGTCGGTCAACAATATCGAGGTCATCTATGACCACGTGATCCTGGTGCTGAAGGGCGTGTCGCTGACTGTGCCGCGCAAGGGTATCGTCGCTATTCTGGGGGCCAATGGCGCCGGCAAGACCACGACGCTGAAGGCGATCTCCAACCTGCTGAAGGCCGAGCGCGGGCTTGTGACCAAGGGCTCCATCGAGTTCGAGGGTGAGCGTGTTGACACGATGACGCCGAATGAGCTGGTGCGGCGCGGCTGTATCCAGGTGATGGAAGGGCGTCATTGTTTCGGCCATCTCTCCATCGAGGAGAACCTGCTGACGGGCGCCTTCACGCGCCGCGATGGCAATGCCGCGATCAAGCGTAGTCTCGAAAAGATCTACGAGCTGTTCCCGCGTCTGAAGCAGCGGCGGCAATCTCAAGCCGGCTATACTTCTGGTGGTGAGCAGCAGATGTGCGCGGTAGGCCGCGCCATGATGTCGAACCCGCGCATGATCCTGCTGGACGAGCCGTCCATGGGGCTGGCGCCACAGGTGGTCGAGGAGATTTTCGAGATTGTGAAGACGCTGAACGACAAGGAGGGCGTGTCCTTCCTCATCGCCGAGCAGAACACCAACATGGCGCTGCGCTATGCCACCTATGGCTACATCATGGAGACCGGCCGCATCGTCATGGATGGTGAGGCGAAGTCGCTGCGCGAGAACGAGGACGTCAAGGAGTTCTACCTCGGCGTCTCCGAGGGCGCGAAAAAATCCTTCCGCGATGTGAAGAGCTACAAGCGCCGCAAGCGCTGGCTGAGCTGAGCAGCAGTTATTTTAAGTTTCCCGCTTCAGGCCTGCCGCTGCATCCTGTCGTCTTGCCAGTGGATCAGCGGCCGTGCATTCGTGCCAGCATCGACGCACACTTCATGGCGATGAACTGACCGATGCCGATCCTGCTGATCCTTGGTGCTGGCCTCCTGATGCTGGCGATCTTCGCCCCGCAATGGTGGGTGCGGCGCACGCTTGAGCGCCATCAGGCCGAGCGTACGGATTTTCCCGGCACCGGAGCAGAGCTCGCCCGCCATTTGCTCGATGAGGCCGGCCTGCAGGACGTGAAGCTGGAGGCAACCGCGCCAAACCAGGACCATTATGACCCTGTCGAGCGTGTCGTGCGGCTGTCGCCGGTGCACCATGATGGCCGCTCCATTGCGGCGGTGGCGGTGGCCGCGCACGAGGTGGGCCATGCCGTGCAGCATGCGCGCGGCGAGGCGTTGTTCAACTGGCGTGGGCGGCTGGTCAAGCTGCTGATCTGGGCCGACTGGGCTGCCATGGGTGCTGCCATTCTGGTGCCGATCCTTGGCGCGCTCTCGCGTCACCCCGCAGTCATCATTGCCAACATCGCAGTCATCGTCATGCTGCTGGCGCTGCGCGTCATCGTGCATCTGGTGACGCTGCCGGTCGAGATCGATGCCAGTTTCGGCAAGGCGCTTCCCGTGCTGGAGCGTGGCGGCTATCTTGGCGAAGATGACATGCCCGCTGCCCGACAAGTGCTGAAGGCGGCAGCCTACACCTATATGGCGGCGGCTCTTGTCAGCCTGCTGGATTTTGCCCGCTTGATCCGGATCGGCCGCTGAGCTGCCCCTGATCTGTTTGTGTCCAAGGATCTGTGATGACCCGCCATTTTGATGCCCAAGAGACCCGCTCGCCTGAAAAGCGCATCGCCGAGCAATGCGCCCGCCTGCCCGAGGTGATCGCGAGTGCCATGACAGCGCCTGCATGGGCGCAAGCTCTGCGCGGCGTTGACCCATCGGCAATCAACACGCCGCAGGCGCTGGCAGGCTTGCCGATCCTGCGCAAGTCGGAACTGCCTGCACTGCAAAAGGCCAACCTTCCATTCGGTGGGTTCATGCCCGGAAGGCCGGGGGATTTCTCGCGGCTGTTCACCTCGCCTGGCCCGATCTTCGAGCCTGAAAGCACGAGCGCTGATCCCTGGGGCACGGCGCGCGCGCTGGTGGCTGCGGGTTTTGGCTGCGGCGATGTGGTGCTGAACACGTTCAGCTATCACATGACACCGGGCGGGTTCATCTTCGATTCTGGCGCGCGCGCTGCCGGCTGCGCCGTCATTCCGGCAGGTCCGGGGCAGACCGAGCAGCAACTCGACCTGATCGACGCCTTCCAGCCGGTCGCCTATTCGGGCACACCGGATTTCCTGAAGATCCTGATCGAAGCAGCCGATGCAGCCAGACGCGATGTCACCTGCATCAAGCGCGCTGCCGTGTCGGGTGCGGCCTTCCCGCCCTCGCTTCAGGAATGGGTGAAGGCGCGTGGCATCGAGGCCTACCAGTCCTATGCGACGGCGGATATCGGCATCATCGCCTATGAAAGCAGCGCACGGCAGGGGATGGTGGTCAACGAAAACCTGATCCTCGAGATTGTGCGGCCCGGAACGGGCGACCCGGTCAACGAGGGCGAAGTGGGTGAAATTGTCATCACCTCGCTCGATCCGCATCACCCGCTGATTCGGCTGGCCGTTGGCGATCTCACGGCGGCCTTGCCGGGTA
>JAYWHQ010000273.1:0-3510 GCA_043777655.1 Allobosea sp.
GCCAAGGCCCAGCCTGCACCCGTTGCCGCGCCCGCCGCTGCTGCGTCCAAGCCCGCCAGTGCGGCGCCCGCGGCCGCCATGGCCACCGGCATGCCGGAAGAGATGGTGCGCAAGCTGTTTGCACCGGGTTCCTTCACCGAAATCCCGCATGACAGCATGCGCAAGGTCATCGCGCGCCGTCTGCTTGAATCGAAGCAGACCGTGCCGCATTTCTATCTGACGCTGGATTGCGAGATCGACGCGCTGCTGAAGCTGCGCACCGAGCTGAACGCGGCAGCGCCCGAGCAGGGCGGCAAGCCAGCCTACAAGCTCTCGGTCAATGACATGGTCATCAAGGCGATGGCGCTGGCGCTGCGCGCAGTGCCCGATGCCAACGTCACGTGGACCGAGAGCGCGATGCTGAAACATGCCCATGCCGATGTCGGCGTGGCGGTGTCCATCCCCGGCGGGCTCATGACGCCGGTCATCCGCGATGCCTGCCACAAAAGCCTGAGCGCGATCTCGAACGAGATCAAGGATCTGGCCGCCCGCGCCAAGACGCGCAAGCTGCAGCCGCAGGAATATCAGGGCGGCACCACGGCCATCTCCAATCTGGGCATGTTCGGCATCAAGGATTTCTGTGCCGTCATCAACCCGCCGCATGCCACCATTCTGGCGGTTGGTGCGGGCGAACAGCGCGCCATCGTCAAGAATGGTGCACTCGCCATCGCCACCGTGTTGTCCGTCACGCTCTCCACCGACCACCGCGCAGTGGACGGGGCGCTGGGCGCCGAGCTGCTGCAGGCGTTCAAGGGCTATATCGAGAAGCCGCTGGGCATGCTGGTGTGAGGGCTCTTGTTTCCCCTCCCCCTTGCGGGGAGGGGCAGGGGTGGGGGTCGAAAAGCATGATGCTGTTTGGACTGGCTGAAACGATGCCGTGGAAGCAACCTGCAAGGACCGTAACTGTTGCTGCTGCGAAGAACGCGAAGGCGCTTCGTAAGTCGCTGACTAAGCCTGAAAAGAAGCTCTGGCGAGCGTTGCGTTTCAGATTGCCGCTTCAGGGCACACATTTCAGGCGGCAAGTTGCGCTTGGTGCATATGTCGCTGATTTTTGCTGTTTGAAAGCACGCCTGATTGTTGAGGTTGATGGCGATCAGCACGGCACGGATGAGGCAATGGCCTACGACGCGCGTCGTTCCGATTGGCTGGCTACCGCAGGCTATAGCGTGCTGCGCTTCACCAATCGGCAAGTCATGATGGAATTGGAAATTGTGATTGATACGATCTTCGCATCGGTCTCAACTTTGGTGCCTGCGGTGACCACCCCCACCCCTGACCCCTCCCCGCAAGGGGGAGGGGATTCGCCTGGTTCTGCTGCATGTGGGGCCCACGTCTCGAAGCATCGCACCCCATGACAACCCTCCTCATCCTCCTCGGCCTCACGCTCTTCGTGCTGCGCTCGCAGTTGCTGCGCATCGGCATGCAGCAGGCGGGCGTCAAAGGCAGCACGTTGGACATGTCGAAGGTGCATGCCTCGCCCATGCTTGGTACCATCAGCGGCTGGCTGAGCCTGTTGGGGGCATCTGCGCTGATGCTGCTGGCCTTCAACGCCGAGGGCTGGCTTGCAGGGGGCATCCTGATCGTCTGCGCCGTTGCGGCAGGCATTTTGACGTCGGCACTCGTCATTCCGCTGATCGGATCGTCGCAGGCGCTTGGCCCCACGGGCGGGCAGGGCATGGCGAGCGTGGCGGCCTTCAACTACGCTTGGGGTGCGCATGTCGCGCTGGTGGTGGCGGTTTGCGCTGCGCTCGCCTGGGCCGCGCGCCTGCGGCTGCTGGGTTGATGGGACTTTGAAATGACAGACATGCACGAAAGGACGACACGCGATGTCCACCTATGACCTCATCATCATCGGCTCCGGCCCCGGTGGCTATGTCACGGCCATCCGTGCCGCGCAGCTTGGCCTCAAGACCGCGATTGTCGAGCGCGAGCATCTGGGCGGCATCTGCCTGAACTGGGGCTGCATCCCGACCAAGGCGCTGCTGCGCTCGGCAGAAATCCTGCATTTCGCGCAGCATGCCAAGGATTACGGGCTGGTGCTGGAAGGCACGATGAAGCCCGATGTGAAGGCGGTGGTCGCCCGTTCGCGCGGCATCTCGGCCAAGCTGAATGGCGGCGTCGGCTACCTGATGAAGAAGAACAAGATCGATGTGATCTGGGGTGAAGCCAAGCTCACCAAGCCCGGCGAGATCGTCGTCGGCGCGCCAACCAAGGCGGCTGTCCTGCCGCAGAACCCGGTGCCCAAGGGCACGCTGGGCCATGGCACCTACAGCGCCAAACACATCCTGATTGCGACAGGCGCGCGGCCGCGCGTGCTTCCCGGAATCGAGCCGGATGGAAAGCTGATCTGGACTTATTTCGAGGCGATGGTGCCGCCCGCCATCCCCAAATCCATGCTGGTGATGGGCTCCGGCGCCATCGGCATCGAGTTCGCCTCGTTCTATCGCTCGATGGGCGCTGAAGTAACCGTGGTCGAGGTCCTGCCGCAGATTCTCGCGGTCGAGGATGCCGAGATTGCGGCGATTGCGCGCAAGAGCTTCGAGAAGCAGGGCATGAAGATCATGTCCGGCGCCAAGGTGGTGAAGGTGGTGAAGGGCGCTGACAGCGTGACAGCGACCATTGAAAGCGAAGGCAAGACACAGGACATCACAGCTGAGCGGCTGATTTCGGCAGTCGGCGTCGTCGGCAACATTGAAGGGCTGGGGCTGGAAGCGCTTGGGGTCAAGACAGAGCGCGGCTGCATCAGCATCGATGGCTATGGCCAGACCAATGTGCCCGGCGTCTATGCCATCGGCGATGTGGCCGGGCCACCGATGCTGGCGCACAAGGCCGAGCATGAGGGTGTCATCTGCGTCGAGCATATCGCGGGTCTGCATGTGCACCCGATGGACAAGCTGCTCATTCCGGGCTGCACCTATTGCCATCCGCAAATCGCCAGCGTCGGCCTCACCGAGGCAAAAGCCAAGGAAATGGGCCGCGACATCCGCGTCGGGCGCTTCTCGTTTGCCGCCAATGGCAAGGCGATCGCGCTGGGTGAGGACAATGGCCTCGTAAAAACCATCTTCGACAAGAAGACCGGCCAGCTGATCGGTGCCCACATGGTGGGCGCGGAAGTGACCGAGCTGATCCAGGGCTATGTCGTGGCCATGAACATGGAAACGACCGAGGAAGAGCTGATGCACACTGTCTTCCCGCATCCGACTTTGTCGGAAATGATGAAGGAAAGCGTGCTGGATGCTTATGGCCGGGCGCTAAACGCTTGAGTGTGGAGGCAGGTTGATGCCACCACGCAAGCGCCGCAAACCGGACGTGATCGATGACGCCAAGGTGGAAATCCTGCCGCCAGGCACGCGGTTGCCAGTCAACTGGAAGCCGTTGCTGATGACGGCCGCTGTTGGCCTTTCAGGCGGCTGGGTGGCGAGCCTTGTCGTCGGTGGCTCGGGGCTGTTGCGCTATGCCATTACCGGCATC
>JAYWHQ010000274.1:0-3479 GCA_043777655.1 Allobosea sp.
CTTCTTCGAGCCCTTGGGAATCATCACATCATCATAGGGACCGACAATGCAGTTCGGCGCCTTGTTGAACAGGATGGGCTCGGCGGGAATCGGCGCGCCGGTCTCGGCGGCATGGTCGGCATAGTTGAGGCCCACCGCGATGAAGTTGCGCACATCACCAACGCAGGCGCCGATCCGTGGCTTGCGCTTCACCTCTGGCAGGCGCGCGGGGTTCAGCTTGGCAATCCTGGCCAGTGATTTGGAGGTCAGCACACTGCCGGCAATGTCCGGAACAACGGCTGAGAGATCCCGCAGGATGCCATCAGCATCGAGCAGACCGGGTTTTTCTTTGCCCTTTGGGCCATATCGAAGCAGTTTCACGGCGTTTCCCTGTCTTTGAAGCGTGCAACCTTGGACGGTGCTTGGCGCTGTGCCAATCCTGCGTCTGCCATGTGCTGCATGGCAAGAGCCATTGCGTCGCCCCGGCATGCTCAGGACGCGGCTTTGTTGAGCCGCCAAAAGAATGTTGCGCATTTGCAACGTTGGAAGGGAATAGCAAAATCGGTGGACTGAACAGTTCAACCGCTCACAGGGCACAAATCGGCAAAATTCGGGATGGTTCGCAAGTAAACGAATTATTTTCTGTCATGCTACGAGCAAAAGCTCAGAAAAGAGGCGTTTTACGAGCATTTTTGACATGTCGCTGCGTCATTCGTCCGTCTCGCGTGTCACCGGGTTCCGAACCAAGGCAGGATTGCGGCAAGCGCGCGCCCTTGGCATGGTGATGTTCGAAGGTGCTCAGGCATCGAAGAAGAATCAGACGTTGAACGACAGGGACGACATGCCAATGAAGCGCCTCACCAAGATTGCCGCCGCTGCCACTGTTTCGGTTGCCGCTCTGCTTGCCGCCACCTCAGCCCAGGCCAGCTCCTTCGCGATCCGCGCTGGCCAGAGCGCCGAAGGCCTTGGCCTTGCTTACGCAGGTGCTGCTTCCGGCGGCATCGGCATGGGCGGCATGGCGTGGAACCCGGCTGTCATCACGATGTTCCCCGGCCGCACAAGCCAGATGAACGGCACCTACATTCTGCCCAAGGCCGAATACAACACCACTTCGCCGACACGGCTGACCGCCCCTGCCGTCCCGTTGACCGCTGCTGGCGGTCGTGATGGCGGCACGGGCAACATTGGCGGCGAGGGTGCCTTCGTGCCGGCGTCCTACTCGGCATGGCAGCTGACCGACCGGTTGTGGCTCGGTTACACCACGGGCGCGCCGTTCGGCCTGCGCTCGAAGCCGGAAAATCAGGTCTATGGCGGCCAGACCTATGGCCGCTCGGCCAAGGTTCGCAGCATCAACGTCTCCCCGACAATCGGTTATCAGGTCAATGATTGGCTGGCCGTTGGTGCCGCCGTCCAGATTCAGTACATCAAGACAGTGCTGAAGTTTGCCAACAGCATTGCCCCGACGGCTTCGCCTGCGATCCTCGATGGTGACTCCATCGATTTCGGCTACCGCCTCGGTGTGACCCTGACCCCGACAAAGTCGACCACGATCGGCATCGGCTATCGCTCTTCGATCCGCCAGACTCTGACGGGTGACTTCGCCGGGCTTGCGCCGAATGTCCTGCCGATCAAGGCAAACCTGAATCTTCCGGACTCAGTCGTGGTCGGTGTCTCGCAGGTTATCAATGATCGCTGGCAGGCCCATCTCGGTGTCGAGTGGACCAACTGGAGCAAGTTCCGCCGCATTCCGATCGTGAACAGCACCACCAACACCCCGGTCACCAGCCTGAACTTCGTCTATGATGACAGCTGGTTCTTCTCCGGCGGTCTTGAATACAAGTGGAGCGAGGCTCTGACGGTTCGTGCCGGTGTCGGTTACGAGCTCTCGGCGGTCAACGACACCAACCGCACCATTTACATCTCGGACAATGACCGCCTCTGGCTCTCGACCGGCCTGAGCTACAAGGCCACCGAAAAGCTGACGCTCGACCTTGGTTACACCTTCCTGAAGGTCAACAAGGCTCGCGTCACATATCTGCCGGGTCATCCGCAGTTCAACAACGTTCAGTATCAGGCAGAAGCCAAGCCGACGATCCACATCTTCTCGGCTGGCATCACCTATCGCTGGGATAACCCCACGCAGCCGGTTCCTGTCTCCAAGACGGTTGCCTATCGCAACTGAGCCTTGGACGCAGCCTCACGAGAAACCGGCCCTTGCGGCCGGTTTTTTCGTGTCTGGGTCAAGTTTTTTACCAATGGAGCCATTGGCAATGACCGAAATCCTGTTCCTGCTTCGCTCCAGCCTCGATGTCCGTGAGACATCCGGGCGCTACTGCCCTGATTGCGCGCTGATCGAGGGCGTCCTGGCCTATCATCCCGCCTTGCGGCAGGCGCTGGACATCCGCTACGTCGATTTTGCGCGGCCGAGACAGGCCATTGTTGACCTGATTGGCGCGGCAGAGCAGGGGTGCCCGATGCTGCTGGTGGCACCGCATCTGGTGCCGACAGGCTCGAATGTGACTGGCGGCTTTGGCGTGATCGCCGAGACCAAGGCCATCCTTGACCATTTTACCGCCCATCATGGCGCCGGGCAGACGCTCTTGGGCTCGATGTTCTGACGTCGCTGCTGGTTCGGTCTCCAGCGCTCAGGCCTTGACCCTCACATAGGTTCCAGGCGCATCGCAGATCGGCTCGTGCTTGCCGCCAGGCTTGCGTGCGGGCACGCGCTCGGGCGCCTGCGCCTCGATCCACTTGATCCAGTATGGCCACCAGGAGCCAGGGGTCTCGGTTGCCTTTGCTGCCCAATCCTCGAATTTGCCCGCCACCGGGCCACCGGCCCAGTACTGGTACTTCGCCTTGGCGGGCGGGTTGACCACGCCAGCAATGTGCCCTGAGCCAGACAGCACATAGTCCACCTTGCCGCCAAAGCATTTGGAGCCCTCGAAAACCGAGAGCGCTGGCGCAATGTGGTCCTCTTTCGCTGCAAGATTGAAGATCGGGATCATCACCTTCGACAGGTCAAGCTTCTGCCCGGCAAGTTCCATCTCGCCTTTGGCCAGCTTGTTCTCGAGGTAGCAGCTGCGCAGATAGAACGAGTGATTGGCGGCCGGCATCCGGGTGGAATCAGCGTTCCAGTAGAGCAGGTCGAAGGGCTGCGGTGTCTTGCCCTTGAGATAATTGTTCACGGCGTAGGACCAGATCAGGTCATTCGGGCGCAACATGTTGAAGGCACCGGCCATGCGCGCCCCGTCCAGATAGCCGCGCTGCGCCATCTGCTCCTCGACAGACCGGATCTGCTCCTCGTCGACAAACACCGACAATTCACCCGCATGGGTGAAATCCACCTGCGTGGTGAAGAAGGTGGCGCTCGAAATTCGGTCATCGCCCGTGGCTGCCATATAGGCCAGCGTCACGCCCAGCATGGTACCGCCGACGCAATAGCCGATGGCTGTGGCCTGGCGTTCGCCAGTGGCAGCCTCGATTCCATCCAGCGCAGCCAT
>JAYWHQ010000275.1:0-3477 GCA_043777655.1 Allobosea sp.
CTGGCGCGCGTGACCGCGACTGCCGAAAAAGCTGCCGAGCGGGCCGGTGACAGCTTCGTCACTGTCGAACGCATGCTGCTGGCGCTGGCCGTCGAGAAGGATACGGAAGCTGGCATCGTGCTGGCCAAGGCTGGCGTGACGCCGATGGGGCTGAATGTCGCCATCGAGGCCGTCCGCAAGGGCCGCACGGCCGACACAGCTTCTGCCGAGCAGGGCTATGATGCGCTGAAAAAATATGCGCGCGACCTGACGGCAGCAGCGCGTGATGGCAAGCTGGACCCCGTGATCGGGCGTGACGAGGAAATCCGCCGCACCATCCAGGTGCTCAGCCGCCGCACCAAGAACAACCCGGTGCTCATCGGCGAACCCGGCGTCGGCAAGACCGCGATTGCCGAAGGGCTGGCGCTGCGCATCATCAATGGCGATGTGCCTGAGAGCCTGAAAGACAAGCAGCTGATGGCGCTCGACATGGGCGCACTGATTGCCGGCGCGAAATATCGCGGCGAGTTCGAGGAACGGCTGAAGGCCGTGCTGTCAGAAGTCTCGGCAGCCGATGGTGGCGTCGTGCTCTTCATCGACGAGATGCACACGCTGGTCGGTGCCGGCAAGACCGATGGCGCGATGGACGCCTCCAACCTGCTGAAGCCTGCGCTCGCCCGCGGCGACCTGCATTGCATCGGCGCGACCACGCTCGATGAATACCGCAAGTATGTCGAGAAGGACGCGGCACTCGCCCGGCGCTTCCAGCCCGTCTTCATCGACGAGCCAAATGTCGAGGACACGATCTCGATCCTGCGCGGCCTCAAGGAAAAATACGAGCAGCACCACCGCGTGCGCATCTCGGACTCGGCGCTTGTCTCGGCGGCCACGCTCTCGAACCGTTACATTACTGACCGCTTCCTGCCCGACAAGGCCATCGATCTGGTGGACGAGGCGGCAGCGCGCCTGCGCATGCAGGTCGACTCCAAGCCGGAAGAACTCGATTCTCTCGACCGCGAGATCATGCGCCGCCGCATCGAGCAGGAGGCTCTGAAGAAGGAGGCTGATGCCGGTTCGCGCGAACGCCTTAAGCGCATCGAAAGCGAACTGGCTGATCTGGAAAGCGCCTCTGCCTCGCTGACGGCGCGCTGGAAGGCCGAGAAGGACAAACTTGGCCAGGCAGCCGAGATCAAGACCAAGCTGGAAGCCGCCCGCAACGAGCTGGCGCAGGCGCAGCGCAAAGGCGAGTACCAGCGTGCGGGCGAGCTGGCCTATGGGTTGATCCCGGCGCTGGAAAAGCAGCTGACCGACACCGAAGGCCGGGAGACCGCAGGCGCGCTGATGGAAGAGGCGGTCACACCCGACCATGTCGCCCAGGTCGTCTCGCGCTGGACCGGGGTGCCGGTGGACCGGATGCTGGAAGGCGAGAAGGACAAGCTGCTGAAGATGGAGGATGCGCTGGGACGCCGCGTCATCGGCCAGCGCGAGGCGGTGGAGGCGGTCTCGACCGCCGTACGCCGTGCGCGCGCCGGTTTGCAGGATCCGAACCGCCCCATCGGCTCCTTCATGTTCCTGGGGCCCACCGGCGTCGGCAAGACAGAGCTCACGAAGGCGCTGGCAGGCTTCCTCTTCGACGACGAGACGGCGATGGTGCGGCTCGACATGTCGGAATACATGGAAAAGCATTCGGTTTCCCGGCTGATCGGCGCACCTCCCGGCTATGTCGGCTATGAGGAGGGCGGCGCGCTCACCGAGGCCGTGCGGCGCAGGCCCTATCAGGTCGTGCTGTTCGACGAGGTCGAGAAGGCCCACCCCGACGTGTTCAACGTGCTGCTGCAAGTGCTCGACGATGGCCGTTTGACCGACGGTCAGGGCCGGACAGTCGATTTCCGCAATGTGCTCATCATCATGACATCCAACCTGGGCTCGGAATATCTGGTCAATCAGGCAGATGGTGAAGATTCGGACGGCGTGCGCGATGAAGTGATGGGTGTGGTGCGTCAGGCCTTCCGGCCGGAATTTCTCAACCGCATCGACGACATCATCCTGTTCCACCGCCTTAAGCGCGAGGACATGGCTGCCATTGTCGACATCCAGATGGGCAGGCTTGCCAAGCTGCTGGTGGATCGCAAGATCACGCTTGAGCTTTCAAGCGAGGCCCGCGACTGGCTGGCCAACAAGGGCTATGACCCCGCCTATGGCGCGCGCCCTCTCAAGCGCGTCATCCAGAAGGCGCTGCAAGACCCGCTCGCCGAGCGGCTTCTGGCTGGCGAGGTGAAGGATGGCGAGACCGTGCCTGTCACCGTCAGCCCCGCCGGGCTAATGCTGGGCGAAACATTGGCCGTGGCGGAAAAGCGGCCGAAGGGTGCGGCGTTGAATTGAGGGAATGGATGCGCGCGATTGCTCGCATCACCAACCACCGTCATCCTCGGGCTTGTCCCGAGGACCCACGCCTTCTCTGATGGAAGCTAAAAAGGACGTGGGTGCTCGGGACAAGCCCGAGCATGACGGTTGAGCTTGACGATACAATTGTTGCCTCTACCCCCGCCGCAGCACGAACACGGCCTGCTGGCCGAACAGGTTCCAGAACCACCACGGCGCGCTGACGCGGACTTCGCGGCCCGAGGCATCGAGCGCCACAGCGCGCTCGCGCACCGCGCCTATGGTGTCGCACAGCAGCGTGAAATCGCGGATCGTGCAGAAATGGATATTCGGCGTTTCCCACCAGGCATCGGGCAGGTTCTTGGTGACGGGCATATGCCCGCCAAACATCACCTGCGAACGGATGCGCCAATGCCCGAAATTCGGGAAGGAGATGATGGCGCGCCGCCCAATGCGGAGCATCTGCTCCAGCACGAGGCGCGGGTTGCGCGTGGCCTGGATGGTCTGTGACAGGATCACATAGTCGAAGCCATCATCGGGATAATCGGCAAGATCTGTGTCGGCATCGCCCTGGATCACGGGCAAACCGCGCGCCACGCATTCGGCCACACCTGCACGTGACAACTCGATGCCGCGCGCATCGACATTGCGGCGCTCGGCCAGCATGGCCAGCAGCGCGCCATCCCCGCAACCGACATCAAGCACGCGGGAACCGGGCTCGACCATCTGCGCAATCAGCGACAGATCGATGCGCGAGAGGCCATGGTCGAGCGCACTCATGGTGTGGCTCCGGCAGGCAAATCTTGCGTGGGCAAACCACGGGCCCGCGCTGCTGCGCCGATGAAGCCGTTCAGTGTGGCAAAGAAATTCGGCTCTTCCAGCAAGAAGGCATCATGGCCCTTGTCGCTCTCGATCTCGACGAAAGAAACCGATGCGCCAGACGCATTGAGCGCATGCACGATGGCGCGCGAATCCGATGTCGGGAACAGCCAGTCCGAGGTGAAGGACACCACGCAGAAGCGCGTCTTCGTGCCACGAAAGGCATGGGCCAGCACACCGCCATGATCTGCCGCCAGATCGAAATAATCCATGGCGCGCGTCACATAGAGATAGGAA
>JAYWHQ010000276.1:0-3475 GCA_043777655.1 Allobosea sp.
TGTCCCGCGCCAGCCGCTCGAGGATCGCGAGGAGACTGTCCATCAGCCCCAGCGGTTCCGGGAAATGCTTCTCTGCCATGATCTCGGGCGCAGGCCGCAGCGGCGTGATGCGGATGTCCTCGTGCCCGAGGACGCGGCGCAAGGTATCGACGAGCCCCGAGCCAAACCGCGCAGCAAGCATGCCGGAAGGGCGGTCTGCGAGATCACCCAACGTGCGAAACCCCGCACGATTCAAGGCCAGGGTTGTTCCAGTATCCTGATCCAGGGCCAGGATCGGCAGCGCATATGCGAGGGCCCTTTCCTCTCCGTGAGCCACAATCGTGTTGCGCCTGAAGCGCGCGAAAGCCCGTGCGCAATGGGGCGTGCCGGCAATCGCCACGCAGGATGTGAGCCCGAGTTCCGCAAGCCTGCGGCGGGCGCTGTTTGCAAGGCTCTCCTCACCGCCGAAAAGATGCGCACAGCCCGTGATGTCAAGCACAAGTCCGTCATGTCCCTGCAGGGCCACAAGTGGCGTGAACATGTCGCAGATTTCGCTCGCCTGGCGCAGGAAAACCGCATCGGCCTCGTGGTTGGCCTCCGCCACCTCCAGGTCCGGCCATAGCGCGCGTGCCTCGGTGAGCGCCATTCCAATGGTGAGGTTCGCCCGCACCGCCCCGCGATCGCGTGCGGATATTCGCAACGCGCCGCGCTCTTTCTCGACGAGCACGAAAGGGCGGTCATCCCGCCTGTCTTTCGCGGATTGGCTCATCACGCGCCGGACACGGTCGGTCGAAAGAAACGGGAACCACAAGGCGAGATAACGGCGGGCTTGGCCCGCCATCAGGCCGGGTTCCGTATCCGCCGTCCCTGCAGGCAAGGCGATTGTCGAAGCGTTGCGCATCGCGGTTCCACTCCAGATGATGTTGCAAATCCTCCCGGCCCAAGCCCTGATCCCCGCTGCGCGCGCGCAGCAAGGTGAGGTGAAATGCCGGAGGTCCCGGCGCTTTCGCAGCCAGGGCGCGTGAGGGTGCAGCGCGTGCGCGCCAGCGGGTCTCGGCGGCACTGGCCATTATTTTTGCGCCGCTCCGCAGCAGGAAAACCGGCACGCCGGAGGCTCTTGCGGCCAGCGAGAGACGCCGGCTTGCGGTGAGGTCATAGGCCCGCGCTTCTCCTCGGATTTCGACAATCACCGCGCCCAGGGCCGTGCATCGCGCGCCCTCAAGCCCGGCCTGCAGCGCCGATGGTGCATCGCGCGCCCGCACAAGCAGGAGGCGCGCAGGATCAAGCCCCAATTCCGCCAGTCCCGCCGGATGCGGTGTGCCCGTCTCGCAGGCCAGAGCCTCATGCCGGACCCAGAACCTTGCCTGCGTCCCGCCCGCCTGTCCAAGCATCAGCGCCAGCGCAGAAAGGCTCACGCCATCGGCCTCGACCCCTGCGTAGAACTCGTGCAAGGCGCCGCGCGCGAGCGAGAAACCTTGCGCGGCCTGGCCCGGATGATCCAGCTCCTCCCTGATGGCGAAAGACATGCGTTGAAACTCAAATGTTCATGATATGTTCTTATAACCAGAAAGCGAGGCGTGGAGTCAATCAGGTTGAGCGGGCGAGCAGGTGGAAGCGGCGCCTCCGGTCTTGCAATTCCGTCGAACGATATATACCATGATACATATCAACTGCGGAGTGATGCCATGTCCCAGACGGCGAAAGTGTTCATGACCGGCCGTTCGCAGGCCGTGCGGCTGCCGGCTGAGTTCCGGTTTCAGACGGATGAGGTGCATATCCGCCGTGACCCTGAGTCCGGCGATGTGATCCTGTCGGCGCGGCCCAACAGCTGGCAGGGGTTTCTGGCCGAAGTTCGCGCCGTCGAAGGGCCGCCAGACGACTTCATGGCGGAGCGCGGGGACCAGGCACATGAGCGTGGCGGCGTTCTGTGACGCCCAGGTTCATGCTCGACACGAACATGGCGAGCGCCATCATCAAGGGTACCTCGCAACCGGCCCTGCGGCGACTGGCCGACACGCCGACCCACGACATCGCAATCTCAGTCATAACAGAGGCCGAGCTTCTGTTTGGTCTTGCCAAAAATCCGGCGACAAAACATGCAGGCGCGGCGCGTGCCTTCCTTGCGACGGTCACCGTCATGCCATGGACGTCGCAGACGGCGGCTGCCTATGCGCAAGTGCGCGCGGAGCTCGAAGCCGCCGGGACGCCGCTAAAGGCGCTTGACACCCTGATCGCCGCGCATGCCAGGGCGCTCGGTGCAACACTGGTCACGGATGACAGGGCCTTCCGCCATGTCGAGGGCCTTGTGATCGAGAGCTGGCTCGAGAGCGACATATCCGCTCGAGACTGACACCCCCCGCTTGCCCGCCCCACCCACCCATGGCAAGACTCGCTCGCATCTCGCCACGCCACGGACCACCCCGCCCCATGATTGAAAAAACGCTTGAGAAGTTCTTGTTTGCCAGCCGCTGGCTGCTGGCGCCGTTTTACGTGATGCTGGTCATCGCGCTGGCGGCGCTTCTGCTCAAGGCCATGCAGGAGACGGTGCATTTCATGGCAACCGTCTGGACCGCGACCGAGGCCGAGGTGATCCTCGGCGTGCTGGCGCTGGTGGACCTGACCTTCACGGGCTCGCTGATCGTGATCGTGATCTTCTCGGGCTATGAGAATTTCGTCTCCAAGATCGATGCCGACGAGCACAAGGACTGGCCCGAATGGATGGGCAAGATCGACTTTTCCGGCCTCAAGCTGAAGCTGGTCTCGTCGATTGTCGCCATCTCGGCCATCCAGGTGCTGAAGGCCTTCATGAACCTCAAGGCCATCTCGGACCGCGACCTGATCTGGTATGTCGCCATCCACATGGTGTTCGTGGTCTCCGGCCTCATCATGGCGCTGACGGACCGCTTCACCGAAAGCCACAAGAGCGAGAAGCCGAAAGCGACGGCCAAGCCTGAGGGCGACGCCGGGCACTGAGGCGGCTTTTTCCGTCATTGCGAGGCGGCGCAGCCGCCGCGGCAATCCAGCCCTTGCTTCCTTTTTCGCGTGATGAAGGCTGGACGGCTTCGCTTTGCTCGCCATGACGGGTTGATGCAAGCCCTGCCTCAGCGCGCCACACCGGGGCGGTTGCGCTCCAGCTCCGCCCAGACACGGTCGACAGCCGCGCGCCGGTTGCCCTTGCGGCGGAAGGCGATGACATTCAGCGGCATCGACCAGGGCGTGCCCGGCAATGCCTGCAACAACCCTTGCCAGGTGGGGCCGACAGAACTTGCCGGCAGCCAGGCAATGCCATGGCCGGCAGCTGCCAGATCGCGCAGCACATCGCTCATGTCGCTCTCGATCACGCGCGAGCCGATGACATGGCCATTGCTCGATTCCAGCATCATTTCGACCAGCCGCGCCAGATAGACGCCGGGCGTGTAGAGCAGCAGCGGAAGGGGCTTGTCGGCCCTTCCCGGAAGCGCGAATTGCTGGCGGCTCATCAGCTCGCGGCTGGCAT
>JAYWHQ010000277.1:0-3470 GCA_043777655.1 Allobosea sp.
ATGGCGCGCCCGAAAGGATTCGAACCTCTGACCCTCAGATTCGTAGTCTGATGCTCTATCCAGCTGAGCTACGGGCGCGTGCCGGTGGCCGCATTGGCCGCCTGATTGGCTTGGGGATACTGGCTTCGCGCGCGGTTGGCAAGCACTTGATGCGATTTTTGCAAGCTTCTGTTTTCGGCAGGTGTTTGCTGGCGCGGCAGAGGAGTTCACGGCCGGAGCGCAGGCACTGTCTTGGGCGAGTTGAGATCAAATGAGCGGTTCAGCAGAGGGTCGAGGCGTGTGCCTTCGGAAGCATCGAAACCGCGCGGGCGCTGGCCTGCAGGCGTCGAGCCTGACGCCTGCCCCTGCCCGGCCTGTTGCTGGCCCGGCTGGGCGTTCTGGCGGTTGTTGGCGGCGGCCCCCCTTGGTTGGCGGCTGGCAGGCGCCGGGAAGGTCTCGATGTCGAGCGGCTGCTCGGTTGGTGCAAACGCGTTGGCGCGCGTGCCGCCGGGGGCTTCGGTGCGGTTGTCAGGGCCTGGCGGCGGCTCCGCCTTGTCGACCGAGGCTTCCGGCGACGGGCGACCGGACTCGCGGCGACCAGCCTCGACCTGACGCCAGCGCGAAACGTTGCGGTTGTGCTGGTCCAATGTCTCGGCGAAGGCGTGGCCGCCTGTGCCATCGGCAACGAAGAACAGCTCCTTGGTGCGCGAATGGTTGACCACGGCCTCCATCGCTGCGCGACCCGGATTGGCGATGGGCCCTGGCGGCAGGCCGTCAATCACATAGGTGTTGAAGGGTGTGGCCTGCGTGATCTCGGTGCGCAGGATGCCACGGCCCAGCGTGCCCTTGCCGCCGACAAGGCCGTAGACAATCGTCGGGTCGGATTGCAGCTTCATGCGCCGGTTCAGCCGGTTGATGAAGACGCCAGCCACGCGCGGGCGCTCGTCGGCACGGCCGGTTTCCTTCTCGACGATGGAGGCGAGAATCACCAGCTCCTGCGGCGTCTTGATCGGCAGATCAGCCGGGCGCTTGGCCCAGACATCGTTGAGAATGCGGCGCTGGTCCTGCGTCATGCGATTGATGATCGCCTGGCGGCTCGAGCCGCGCTGGAACTTGTAGGTGTCAGGCAGGATCGAGCCCTCGCGCGGCACCTGGATGATGTCACCGCTCAGCATCTCGTTCTCGTTCAGGCGCTTGACGATCTGCTCGCTGGTCAGGCCTTCGGGCACTGTCAGGGCATGCTCGACGGCCTTGCCCTCGGCGATGAGATCAAGGATCTCGCGCTGGCTGGCCTTGGCCTTGAACAGGAACTCGCCGGCCTTCAACTTCGTCCAGAGGCCCGACGTGAAGGCCGTGATGCGGAACGTCAGCGGGTTCTCGATCACGCCTTCGCGCTGAAGCAGTTCGGCAATCTCGGCAAGGCCCGATTCGCGCGGGATGATGATGACGCGGTCTGCCGCCAACGGGCCGGGCGCCTGGCTTTGGCCGCCGATGATGGCGATGCCGGCTCCCACCAGACCCGCGACAACCAGCGCAACGGTGAAAAGGCCACTGAGCATGGCGATGAACGGGCTGCGACGGCGGCGGCGTGCCTTGGGCGGCGGCGGCGGCGCGGCAACAGGCTTCAAGGCTTCGCCCGGGCTTTTGGGCGCCACGCGGCGGGGAGCGGATGTCGCCGAATCGGGCTTTGCGGGATCACTCATCAGCACTCGGTCATTCTGTCGTTTGTCGCGCAGCCCATTGCCAGTCAGGTCAACGCACCGGTTATGTGTCGTGGGGCGCTAAACTACCATGAAATGTGGCAAAAGCAGGCATGGCTCGCTTCAACTGACAAAACGGCGGAACACGAGCGACGCATTCGTGCCACCGAAGCCGAAAGAATTCGACAGGACGATGTCAATTTTCTTCTGCCTGGCCGTGTGCGGCACGAGGTCGATAGCTGTTTCCACCGAAGGGTTGTCGAGATTGATCGTGGGTGGCGCGATCTGGTCACGCATGGCCAGGATCGAGAAGATCGCCTCGACAGAACCGGCGGCCCCCAGCAGATGGCCGATGGATGACTTGGTCGATGACATGGTGATCTGCCCGGCAGCGGAGCCGACAAGCCGCTCGACGGCGCGCAACTCGATCTCGTCGCCCAGAGGCGTCGAGGTGCCGTGGGCATTGATGTAATCGAGATCGGAGGCCGCAAGCCCTGCCCGCTTCAGCGCGTTCGACATGCAGCGATAGGCGCCATCGCCATCTTCGGCCGGTGAGGTGATGTGATAGGCATCGCCCGACATGCCGTAACCGACCAGTTCGGCATAGATCTTTGCGCCACGCGCCTGCGCATGCTCCAGCGCCTCCAGCACGATGACGCCGGAACCTTCGCCCATGACGAAGCCGTCGCGGTCCCTGTCATAGGGGCGCGACCCCTTTTCAGGCGTGTCGTTATAACCTGTGGAGAGCGCCCGGCAGGCGCAGAACCCGGCAATGCCCAGCCGGTTGATCGCGGATTCGGCCCCGCCCGCCACCATGACATCGGCATCGCCCAGCGCGACAAGACGCCCGGCATCGCCAATGGCATGGGCGCCTGTCGAGCAAGCCGTCACCGCAGAATGGTTCGGGCCCTTAAGGCCGTGCGCGATCGAGACATAGCCGGAGGCCAAGTTGATCAGACGTCCGGGGATGAAGAAAGGCGAAAGCCTCCGCGGGCCGCGCTCTTTGAGGGTCAGGGCGCCCTCATAAATGCCGCCAAGGCCGCCAATGCCGGAGCCGATCATCACGCCGGTGGCGATCTGCTGCTCATAGGTCTCCGGCTTCCAGCCGGAATCTTGCAAGGCCTGCGTGGCCGCTGCCATCGCAAAGATGATGAAGTCATCGACCTTGCGCTGTTCCTTCGGCTCCATCCAATCGTCAGGATTGAAAGTGCCGTCAGCGCCATCTCCGCGCGGGATGGAGCAGGCAATCTGGCTTGTCAGATCAGAAGCGTCGAAGCTCTTGATCTTGCCGGCGGCACTATCGCCCGCCAGCAAGCGTTTCCAAGTGGGATCAACGCCGCAAGCGAGCGGCGAAACCATGCCAAGGCCGGTGACAACCACCCGTCTCATGCGGCGCTCCGGCGTGATTCAAGGTCGCCCCGAACTGCCAAAAACAAACTCAGGCAGCGAGGTTCTTCGAGATGAACTTCACGGCATCGCCGACGGTCACGATCGTCTCTGCCGCATCGTCGGGAATTTCGACGCTGAATTCTTCCTCGAACGCCATGACAAGCTCGACCGTATCAAGCGAGTCAGCACCCAGGTCGTCGATGAAGTTCGCACCTTCGACAACCTTGTCGGCCTCGACACCGAGATGCTCGACAACGATCTTCTTCACGCGTTCGGCAACGTCGCTCATGGGCAGGTCCTTTGTGCAATCGCTTGGGCGCCTCCCACGCAGCAGGAGAGCCGTTTCAGGTTCCGGAAGAACAACGCGGCGAAAGCCACGCCAAGCTTCGGGCGTCTTCAGGG
>JAYWHQ010000278.1:0-3455 GCA_043777655.1 Allobosea sp.
CTTCACGCAGGACCGTCTGCCGGGCGACACGCAGGTGGGCACATCGATTGCGCAGATGCTCGCGGCCATCGGCATCGATGCCAGGCCGAATGCGGCGCCGGCTGCCGTGTTCTTCCCGGCCCGGACACGCGGAGAGTATTCGATGTCGATGTCGGGTTGGGGCACGCTGACCGGCGAAGCACATTATACACTCTCGTCGCTGGCACATTCCAACGACAAGGACCGCAAGATGGGCGCGTTCAATGTGCTGGGCTATGCCAACCCGGTCATGGACAAGCTTTTGCAGGATGCCGCCATCGAGATGGACGAGGGCAAGCGCCGCAAGCTGCTGGAGGACGCAAATGCCGTCCTGCTGGCAGACCGCCAGCGCCTGCCGATTGTCGCAGTCGGCTCTGCCTGGGCGATGCAGAAGGACAAGGTCACCATCAAGTCACGTGTCGATGAAGACACGATGGCGATGAACATCAAGCCGGTGAAGTGAGGACTTCATCGGGTATTGCGCTTGGGCTGCATGGAGGCTGTGGAACTTTGGACCGCAGCCTCATGAGCGAGGCGGGGTGGGCGGAATCCCGCGCGCATATGGCAGCTGCCATGGCGGCCGCCTGGGCGCTGCTTTCAGCCGGGGGCTCTGCGGTGGATGCCGTGGAAACCATGGTGATGATGATGGAGGACAGCCCGCATTTCAATGCCGGGCACGGCGCGGCACTGACCTGCGAGGCCACACATGAGCTTGATGCCTCGATCATGGACGGCGCCACGTTGTCGGCTGGCGCTGTCGTCGGCGTCACGCGGGTGCGCAATCCGGTCCGGGCGGCGCGTGCTGTGATGGAGAGCGACGTGGCCGTGATGCTGGGCGGAGGCGCCGCTGATGCCTTCGCAGCATCACAGGGCCTTGTGATGGTTGCGCCGGACTATTTCACTACGCAGCGGCGGATCGAAGCGTTGGCGAGCTTGAAGGCACGCGCGGCAAGCGGCGCGCTGGCCAAGGCCAGCGAGGCGGAAAAACATGGCACGGTTGGTGCCGTGGCGCGCGATGCCAGCGGGCATCTGGCGGCGGCCACGTCGACCGGCGGTTTCAACAACAAGCCGGTAGGACGCATCGGCGACTCCGCCATCATCGGCGCTGGCACCTATGCGGCAGACGGGGTCTGCGCGGTGTCGTGCACAGGGCAGGGCGAGATCTTCATCCGATGTGTCGCAGCCCATGAGCTCGCATCACGCATTCGCCATGCTCGTGAAGACATCGAGGCCGCAAGCCATGATCTGGTCCATACCGTGCTTGGCGGCTACGGCATTGGCGCGGGCATGATCGCGCTTGGTGCGACGGGCGACCCTGTTGCGCCCTACAACACACTTGGCATGTATCGCGGCTGGATCACCACTGCGGGCGAAATGTGCGTAGCCACCCATCACGAGCTGCACGATCTGGGTCCGGTCGCGCAGTTGCAGGTGTCATCATGAGTGCCACGCCACGCATCCTCGTCTGGGGTGGTGGCGCCATTGGCGGCACGCTGGCCGCCTATTGGGCGCGCGCCGGCATCGACGTGCTGATGGTCGATATCGTCGAGGCGCATGTCGAGGCCTGCCGCACAACAGGGCTGGAGATCAGCGGCCCGGTTGAAAGCTTCACGCAGGTCGTGCCGTCCTGCCAGCCGCAGGAGGTGCGCGGCTCGTTCGACATCATTGTGCTGGCGGTGAAGGCCCATGCGACGGAAGCGGCGATGCACGCGCTGCTGCCGCATCTGGCGGATGATGGCTATGTGCTCTCGGCGCAGAACGGCCTGAACGAGATGCTGATCGCGCAGATCGCCGGGCCTGCGCGCACCATGGGATGCTTCGTCAATTTTGGCGCTGACTGGCTGGGTCCGGGGCAGATCCTGTTTGGCAATCGCGCCGCCGTCGTGGTGGGCGAGATTGACGGATCGGTCCGCGCCCGCACGCGGGCGATGCACGAGGCGCTGCTGATCTTCGAGCCAGACGCGATCCTGACCGACAACATCTGGGGCTTTTTGTGGGGCAAGCTGGCCTATGGCGCCATGCTGTTCGCCACCGCGTTGACCCTCGACGCGATGGCCGTGAACTTCGCCGATCCGCGCCGCTTCGTCGTCTTTGACAGGCTGGCACGCGAGGTGATGGCGGTCGCAGCCGCGCGCGGCATCAAGCCCGTCGGGTTCAACGGTTTCGACCCGGCGGCTTTCGCGCCCGGATCATCCGAGGCCGGCGCGCGCGCCTCCATCGCGGCGCTGGCCGCGTTCAACAGCAAGACCGCAAAGACCCATACCGGCATCTACCGCGACCTTGCGGTGCGCAAGCGCCGCACCGAGGTCGATGCGCAGATCGGGGTGATCGGCCAGCTCGGGCAAGAGAGCGCCATCCCGGCGCCAGCCATCCGGCAGCTTGTGGCACTCATTCACGAGATCGAGGACGGAGTCTCGCCCATGGCTTTCGAGACCTTCGCGCGGCTCATCTCCACGGCGCAGGAGGCGAATGTTGCACATCCGCTTTGATGGTCAGGTGGCGCTGGTCACCGGCGCGGCGCAAGGCATCGGCCAGGCGATTGCGCTGGCGCTGCGGGAGGCTGGCGCCCATGTCATCGCTTGCGACATCGACACGGAGCGCCTGCAGACTTTCACCGCGCAGACGGGCATTGAAGCCCTGACGCTGGACATCACCCACCGCGCCGCATGCCATGACGCTGTGTCAAAGGTGGCTGACCATCACGGGCGGCTCGATGTGCTGGTGAATGCCGCTGGCGGCGTGCTGGGACAGGTCGGACGGCCGGTTGCAGACGTCGATGAGGCGAGCTGGCAGGCGCTGTTTGCAGCCAATGTCGATGGCGCCTTCTGGCTGGCCCAGGCCGCCATTGCGCCGATGCAGAAGCGTGGCTCCGGCCGCATCATCAACATCGCGTCTGGCGCCGGGCTGCGTCCGAGCCTGACGGGCATTCAGGCCTATACGGCAGCCAAGCATGCACTTGTCGGGCTGACAAAGCAGCTCAGCCAGGATCTCGGCCCGATGGGCATCACCTGCAATGCGGTGGCGCCGGGCTTCGTGCGCTCCAACCCGACAACCGAGCGGCAGTGGGACAGCTATGGACCGGATGGCCAGGCGCGGCTGATCCAGTCGATCCATACCCGCCGCCTGGGCACCGCCGAGGACATCGCGAACGCCGTGCTCTTTCTCGCCAGCCAACAGGCCAGCTGGATCAGCGGCCAGATCCTCAGCGTCGACGGCGGCCGCTCCTGATGCGAGCCGCCAGCGGGCGTTTTTCCACTATATCGACCCGCACAAGCCGGTCGCCTGCACTTGCGTTCAACGCCGACGGACGCCCGCGTCCTCGAGCTTGCGCAGGAATGCGCCGTGAGCGTCAGGCCCGGTGAAGGCTTCGGACGGCAGAAGATGATAGAGCGCGCCGGTGACATAGAGCAAGATCATGCCGCGCGAGGCCCGGTAGC
>JAYWHQ010000279.1:0-3450 GCA_043777655.1 Allobosea sp.
TCGGCCGTGAGGGTGGCGCTGACAGCCCTGCCGAAATGCGGCGAGCTTGCACGCAGGTCCACGGCCACATCGAAAATCGCGCCATTGACGCAACGCATCAGCTTGGCCTGCGCGTGCGGCGCGCGCTGGAAATGCAGGCCACGCACCGTGCCGCGCTCGCTCGAGAACGCCTCATTGTCCTGTGTGAAAACGACATCGATCCCGGCATCGTGCCAGGTGGCGCTTTTCCATGTCTCGCAGAACCAGCCACGCACATCGCCGTGCCGCTTCGGCAGAAGCAGCTTCACATCCGGGTTGGCGAGCGGGATGACTTTCA
Source organism: Allobosea sp. (assembly GCA_043777655.1). Taxonomy (GTDB): domain Bacteria; phylum Pseudomonadota; class Alphaproteobacteria; order Rhizobiales; family Beijerinckiaceae; genus Allobosea. The sequence goes on from JAYWHQ010000279.1 coordinate 317, forward strand.
TGCCTGTCCGATTAGGACGGGCAGGAGGAAATGGCAAACCGGCGGGTTGCCTTGCTCCTGCCCGATATTGGTCCGCAGGATGTGAGATATGGTCTTTGCCAGCCACAAATGCGGTGATCCGTTGACAAGCGCTGCCCTTTGGCGAGATACCCGCGCCCGGCCATGCTGACATTTTCCTCATTCGCTCCAAAGAAACTCGCCATCATCGCGCATGATCTGGCGATGACCGCGCTTGCTGTCTTCTTGCTGCTCGTCGTGCGGTTTGATGGCGCGGCCTTTGATGAGCGCGTGCAATATCTTCCGCAGTTCCTGCCGTTTTTTCTTGTCTATGCTGGCTTCGTCTATTGGTATTTTGCGCTCTACCAGTCGAAGTGGCGGTTTGCGTCCTTGCCGGACCTGTCCAACATCGTGCGGGCCACGCTCGTTCTCGCACTGACATTGCTGGTCGTGGACTATGTGCTGGTCGCACCGAACCTCTACGGCTCCTTCTATTTCGGCAAGATCGCGATTGCGCTCTTCTGGTTGCTGCAGGCGGCCCTGCTTGGTGGCCCGCGCCTGGCCTACCGCTACCTGAAATATGCGCAGCACAATCGAGGGGCCGAGCGCGAGGATGCCGCACCCACGCTGCTGCTGGGCCGTGGCGTCGATGTCGAGGTGGTGCTGCGCGCCATCGAATCCGGCTCGATGAAGCGCATGCGCGCTGTCGGCATCCTGTCGCCGCGCTCGGCCGATCTCGGCCAATCCATTCGCGGCGTGCCCGTGCTGGGGCTCCTGTCGGACATCGACCGGGTGGTGAAGGACGCCAGTGAGCGCGAGGAGCCGTTCCGGCGCATCGTGGCCACGCCCAGCGCGCTCCAGACCGATGCGGAGCCGGAGAAATGGCTGGCGCGCACCCGCAAGCTGGCGATTCCGATTTCGCGACTGGAGAGTTTTGGCGAAGGCGTCAGGGACACCGAACTGGCGCCGCTCGAGATCGAGGATCTGCTGGTGCGCCCCTCGGTCGAGATCGACCGGGCAAGGCTCGGCCAGTTCCTGTCTGGCAAGCGCATCATCGTCACGGGTGGCGGCGGTTCGATCGGGTCCGAAATCTGTCTGCGCTGTGCGGCTTTCGGGGCTGCCGAGATCATGGTGATCGAAGGCTCGGAGCCCGCGCTCTTCCATGTCACCGAGCTGCTGGCCGTCAAGCATCCGGACACGCACGTCACGGGCTGTCTGGCAGATGTGCGCGACAGGGCGCGCATATCGTCACTCTTTACGCGTTTCAGGGCCGACATTGTCCTGCATGCGGCTGCACTCAAGCATGTGCCTTATCTGGAAGCCGATTGGGCTGAAGGGCTGAAGACCAACATTTTCGGCTCCGTTAATGTGATCGACGCCGCGATTGCTTCGGATGTCGCAACCTTTGTGATGATCTCGACCGACAAGGCCATCGAGCCGGTGTCGATGCTTGGCGCCACCAAGCGCTTTGCCGAAATCTACGCGCAATGCGAGGATGCTGCCCGCACCGGCAAGCGCGATGCCATGCGGCTGATTGCCGTGCGTTTCGGCAATGTGCTGGGCTCAGTCGGCTCCGTGGTGCCAAAATTCAAGGCGCAGATTGCGCGCGGCGGTCCGCTGACCGTGACGGACGCGTCGATGATCCGCTATTTCATGACCATTCGTGAGGCTTGCGATCTGGTGCTGTCCTCGGCCTCGCATGCGGCAGCTGCCGCCCGGCAGGATGACCGGGCCGCGGTCTATGTGCTGAAGATGGGCCAGCCTGTTCGCATCATGGATCTGGCGGAACGGATGATCCGGCTGGCGGGGCTTGAGCCGGGGATCGACATCCGGATCGAGATCACAGGAGTCAGGCCGGGCGAGCGGCTGCATGAAATCCTGTTCGCGCATGATGAGCCCATGGCCGAGATCGGGCTGGATGGTGTCATGGCGGCCAAGCCGGTCTTCGCAGGCCGTCGCAAGATCGGCGTCTGGCTCAAGCAGTTGCAGCGGGCGATCGAGGCGGAAGACCGTGCCATGGCTGACACGGTGCTGGAAGAGGCCATTCCCGATTTCAGGAAGCGGTTGACCCTGCCGCCAGATGGGCCAGCCCCTGCAATGTCTGCACCTCCGGCTGCCAGCCCGCCTGCATGAGCGCAGCGGGCTGCGCCACGAGCCCGCCTGCCAGTTTCTCGAACATCATCGCCCGCCCTGCCAGCCTCAAGCCGGTTCGTAAAACGGCTTCAGGCACCGGCAGCAGCCCAGGTCTGCGGCCAAGTCCGGTTCGCAGTGCCGTGATGATCTGTGGCAAGTTCACGGGCTCTGGGTCTGACACGATGAAACAGCGTTTCACCGGGCAGGCATCAGACAAGGCAAAAGCGACGGCGCTGCAAAGGTTCTGCAGTGACAGCAGCGAGCGCTGGCCGCTCAGGCTGCCGAAAGGCAAGAGCAGTCTTGTTCGCGCCAGCTTCAGCAGGGCTGCCATGTTCGCCTTGACACCGGGCCCGTAGACAAGGACAGGGCGCAAGCTCACCCAATCCTGATCGACCAGTGCCAGCGCGCGTTCCGCCATCAGCTTCGAGAGGCCGTAGTCATCGGTGGGAGTAGGCTCTTGCGTCTCGTTCAGCGGCACGGGCGATGATGGCCCCGATTGCGCGCGGATCGAGGAGAGATAGACAAGGCGGGCGATGTCCATTCGCTTTGCCTCCATCGCCAGCCGCAATGTCGCGTCCGTATTGATGCGCTTGTAGGCCGCCAGATCATGCTGCCCATCGGCATGAGCGAGGCCGGCCGTGTGCACGATGTGCGTCACTCCGTCGAGCAGCGGCTCCCACTGCACCATTGAGGCCAGATCGGGCATGACGGTCTGCTCGATACCGGGCACGCCTTGCCAGTTCGTCCAGGCCGGATGCCGCGAGGCGGCCCGCACTTTGAGCCCGCGCGCGGCAAGTGCCGGCACCAGCGCCTGCCCGACAAAGCCTGTTGCGCCGGTGACCAGAACCAAAGGCGCCATGTCAGCGGGCCTGCCTGTCGCTGAAACGCCAGAGCACAAAACCTGTCAGGCCAAGACCGATCGCCAACGCTGCCACCTGCATGGCCACGCTGCTCCAATACAGGGTCGCAACTGCCAATGCCGCCAAAGCAGCGTTCAGCACGAA
>JAYWHQ010000280.1:0-3441 GCA_043777655.1 Allobosea sp.
GCGGCGGGCGCGCTTGCGGTTTTTTTCGAGGCGTTGCCCGCAAAGCCGATCCCGCTGACCACAGCGTCATTCCCGAACTTGGCGCGCAGCTTGTCGACGGCATTTTCCATCGCTTTCACGCGCGGCACATCCGGATTGGCAAGATCGCCGTGATCTGCCGTCTCCGGCGCGCTGAGTTCGCTCGCACCAATGCCGATCAGCCGGTAGCGCATGCCGTTGCATTCGCGCGCCAGCATTTCGCGCCCGGCGTCAAACAGCGTGCGCGCCAACTGCGTCGGCTCAGGCAATTGGCGCGAACGGGAAAGAATGCGGAAATTGGCAGTCTTCAGCTTGAGCGTGACCGTCAATCCGGCATGGCCGGAGGCCTTCATGCGGCGAGAGGTTTTCTCGCAAAGTGTCCAGAGCAGTTTTTCCAGCTGGCCGTAGTCCGAGACATCGCTGTCGAGCGTTGTCTCGGATGAAACGCTCTTCGTCTCGCGCTCTGGCGTGACGATGCGCGGATCGATGCCACGAGCGAGTTGCTGAAGGCGTGGACCATCGCGCCCGGCAGCACGAAACAATTGATCGACGGGCGCCTGCGCCAGATCGCCAATCAACCTGTAGCCCGCGTCCGCGAGCTTTGTTGCGCTGGCTTGGCCAATGCCCGGAATGAGCGAGACTGGCCTGGCGGCCAGAAAAGCGACGGCTTCTGCCCGGCCGATGACCGAGAAGCCGCGTGGCTTGTCCATGTCGGACGCGACCTTGGCGAGAAACTTGGCATATGACAGCCCGACCGAGACCGTAATGCCGATCTCGCGCTCGATGCGGGCGGCAAAGCGCGCCAGTGTGACGGCAGCAGATGCGTGATGCAGGCGCTGTGTGCCGCTCAGGTCGAGGAAAGCCTCGTCGATCGAGATCGGCTCGACCAATGGTGTCAGCTCCAGCATGAGCTGACGAACCTCTCGTCCAACCGCCACATATTTTGCCATGTCGGGCCGCACCACAACAGCGTCGGGGCAGGCGGCCAGCGCCTTGAACATCGGCATGGCCGAGCGCACGCCATGGGTGCGTGCGATGTAGCAAGCGGTGGCGACAACGCCGCGCCTGCCGCCGCCGATGATGAGCGGCTTGTCGACGAGGGCAGGGTTGTCGCGCTTTTCGACTGCCGCATAGAAGGCATCGCAGTCGATATGGGCCAGTGTCAGGGTCTCGCGCTCGGGGTGGCTGAGGAGGCGCGGGGAGCCGCAGGCCGTGCAGCGCCGCAAGGGCTGCACTGTCTCATGGTCGGTCAGGCAGTCGCGGCACAGTGTCAGCAAGCGGGCATCATCCTGTCACTGCTTGAAATCTTGTCCGCCTCACGGCTCTTGCCAGCCTTCAACGCCAACAAGCTTCTGCCGGGCACGCTCGATTGACTCTGGCGCCACGCCAGCATTGGCGCAGAATTCCAGTAACGATGATTCACTTTCACTGAGATGCGTCAGCACGGCAGCCAGGAAGCCGGGCTCGGCAGCGGCGGCCCGGATGTTTTTCGGGTCAAGGCCGGTCGCATCGAGAAAGCCACCCAAGCGGCTTGGATCATTGACAAAAAACATGAGCGCCTGGATGGCTAGGGCCTCCGCTTCAGCTTCTCCAATCGGCCTTGTCATGGGAATCCGGGCTCCTGGTCTCGGCGTTTGCAGGTAAACGTTTCTTCAGCGCCTGAGTGGTATGCATCTCAGCAGCGAGGTCGTCCAGCAATGGTCGATCATAGAGCGAACCGGTGGGGCCGGGTGGGGCATGATGAAGAAAACTGTGCTGATCGTCGAGGATAATGACCTCAACATGAAGCTCTTCAACGATCTGTTGGAGGCTCATGGCTATGCGACGCTCAAAACGGCGGATGGCATCGAGGCGCTGGAACTGGCGCGCGCCCATCACCCCGACCTGATCCTGATGGACATCCAGCTGCCCGAGGTATCGGGGCTGGAAGTGACCAAATGGATCAAGGAAGATGACAGGCTGCGCGACATCCCGATCATTGCCGTCACGGCTTTTGCCATGAAGGGCGATGAGGAGCGCATCCGGGCCGGGGGCTGCGAGGCCTATCTGTCCAAGCCGATTTCCGTTTCCAAGTTTCTCGAAACAGTCCGCGCCTTCCTCGGCCCGGCCTGACTCAAGCGAGTTTGCAAAATGTCTGCGCGTGTCCTGGTCGTCGATGACATCATCACCAACATCAAGCTCCTCGAAGCCAAGCTTTCGGCCGAGTACTTCGATGTCGGTTCGGCCCTGAACGGTCCCGATGCCATCGCGGCCTGCGAGCGCGGCGAGGCCGATCTCGTGCTGCTCGATGTCATGATGCCGGGCATGGACGGGTTCGAGGTCTGCCGCCGCCTGAAGACATCACCGACCACCGCCCATATCCCGGTGGTGATGGTGACGGCGCTCGATCAGCCCAGCGACCGGCTGAAGGGCCTTGATGCGGGCGCTGATGATTTTCTCACCAAGCCGTTGGATGATACGGCTCTGTTTGCCCGCGTGCGCAGCCTTTTGCGCCTCAAGGCCGTGACGGACGAGTTGCGCACCCGTGCCATGGCCTCACGCGAGCTTGGCTTTGGTGATCCGCTGGCAGCTGCCGCTTCCGAAACGGGTTTGAATGCCCGCATTCTGCTGGTCGAAGACCGCGCCAGCGCAGCTGAGCGGCTTAAAACGGCGCTATCCGCCTTCCATTCGGTCGATGTCGAGCCTGATCCGCATGCCGCCCTGATGGCTGCAGCCGAGGGCGGGCACGAGGTCATTCTCGTCAGTCTCGATCTGCAGGGGCATGATGGCTTGCGCGTCTGCAGCCAGCTGCGTTCGCTTGAGCGCACGCGCCATTCTGCCGTGCTGATGCTGGGCGAGGCCGAGGATCAGGGTCGCATCCTGCGCGGGCTGGAAATCGGTGCGCATGATTTCCTGATCCGCCCGGTGGATCGCAACGAGCTGCTGGCGCGTGTACGCACGCAGGTGAAGCGCAAGCGCTATGGCGACCGTCTGCGCGAATCCGTGCAAAGCTCGATGGAGATGGCGGTTGTCGACCAGCTGACGGGCCTGCACAACCGGCGCTATCTCGACAGCCACATGGGCGGCCTGTTTGACGAGTCGGCGCTGCGGGCGCGTGCGCTCTCGATGCTGGTGCTGGATGTCGACAAGTTCAAGCTGGTCAATGATACCTACGGCCATGATGCCGGCGACGAGGTGCTGCGCGAGTTCGCGCTGCGCGTCAAAGCGGGCACACGCGGCGTCGATCTGATCGCGCGCTTTGGTGGCGAAGAGGTGGTGGCTGTGCTGCCTGACACGATGCTGGATGCAGCGCAGGCAGTGGCCGAGCGCATCCGCGAGCGGGTGGAGGCCGAGCCGTTCCAGATCCACAATGGCACCAAGGCCATCCGCATCACGGTGTCGATCGGTGTGGCCAGCCGCAGGGCAGGGGATGCTTCGGCGCAA
>JAYWHQ010000281.1:0-11956 GCA_043777655.1 Allobosea sp.
GATCTTGTCTGAAAGTCCTTCTGCCGATTCGCTGGCTTCGGCACCGGCCAATGTATCCGACTCGTTCTCCTTTGCTGCCAACCGGGCGGACTCGATATCGGTAGCCTTTTCGGCGCCTGTGTAAATCGTTGCGCCCCTGACCTCTTGCGCGGCTGAAAGCGAATCGACGTGGATCGAGATGAACAGCTCGGCACCAGCCTCACGCGCCAGCCTGACGCGCTCGGAAAGCGCCACGAACCGGTCATCGTCGCGGGTCATCAGCACGCGAAGCCCGCCCGTTGATTCGAGCTGCCTCTTGAGTGTCTGGCCGAAAGCGAGCGTGATCTGCTTTTCCATGACGCCCGCCGTCGTGGCGCCAGCATCAATGCCCCCATGGCCCGGATCGATCACGATGGTGGGGATACGCACCGGTGTCTCTGCGATGGTCGGCGCTGGCGCAACGCTTCTGGCGAGGGCTGCGCCGTCAGCGACCGCTTTCAGGAAAGTCTGCTGATCTGCCGAGCGCAACTCGATGACCAGTTCGCCAAGCCCACCGCGGCGCTCCTTGACACTGGCGCTGACAATCACGGCGGAGGTCGAAAGATCCATCACGATCCGTGCCCGATCCGGCGTGAACAGCCCGAACCTGGCAGCTGTGACAAAACCAGCCTCCTTGCGGCCAAAGGTTGCCGGAAGCTGAAAATTGACGCCAGGCAGATCAAAAACGGCGCGATTTGGCGCGTCCAGCAGAAAACCCGTCACGACAACCGGCCTCGACAGGCTGACCTTCAGGCGCACGACATCGTGCTCGACCTCGAAGCGCGCATCCGTGCCGACGACCTGCGGCATATCGCGGGCCAGCATCGTGGCGGGAAAGGCAAAGAAGGCAAAGGCCGCCGCCAGCGGCAGCAGCGCTATTGCAAGTTTCTTGATTGCAAGTTTCTTGATTGCAAGTTTCTTCATTGCAAGTTTCTTGCCGGCTGCACGAAACAGCATCCTGTCTCCTCCCGGCTGCCGGAAGCGATCCGCGAACCGGCCAGTGTCATATGTCGTTAACCATATAATGCGGAGGGGTTAACCGCAGGTAACAAAAGCGCCCCTGTCCGATACAGAATGCGGGCAGACGTGAAGTGGTTGAACTTCGCCAGCTTGCATCTTTTCGTAATCTGCTTCTAATGCGCGTGCTGCGCCGTTTTGGTGCGAGATTCCGGTTTTCGACCTTCGGGTCGCTCGGTGTGTCACGTCCGGTTTTGCGCCTGATTTGAGGCAAAAAGCCAGCATAGCAGCATCAACAGATCGTCCGCGGACGGCCTGCGTCAGGACAGTGTTTCGGCGTCGGGCCCGTTTGCGAGCGTGGAATCGCTGTTCGCAGCCAATGTATGGCGCGAATGGCAGGTCGGGTCCGATGTCGAGGCAAGATCTGCTGCAGTGCAAGCTGCAGCCATCCCATCCGGGACTATTCCCGGGCTGGCGCCATCCCGGCGGGGCATTGCTCCGCCAGCAAGGCCGCGCGTCCTGCGCCGCCTTGTCCGCAAACTCGGCCCGAGATTGCGTTTTTACCCCTCTCCTGAAACCCGCCGGTGCAAACCGGCTTTTGCGCAGCGCCCATCCGGGCGAGCGCGGGCTTTTTTCCGCGATGCCGCCCCTCAGGGTGCGCGCTGCGCCACTGGATCAATCCAATGGCCAACAAGATGCTTATCGATGCCACGCACCCGGAAGAGACCCGGGTCGTGGTGGTGCGCGGACAACGCGTCGAAGAGTTTGATTTCGAATCCGCCTCGCGCAAGCCGCTGCGGGGCAACATCTATCTCGCCAAGGTGACGCGCGTTGAGCCGTCGCTGCAGGCGGCATTCGTCGAATATGGCGGCAATCGCCATGGTTTTCTCGCTTTCGCCGAAATTCATCCTGATTATTACCAGATCCCGGTCGCTGACCGCCAGGCGCTGATTGCAGCTGATGCTGCGGCATCAGAAGATGATGAGCGTGAGGAAGAGCGTCGTGAAAAGCGCGGGCGCGGCGGTCGCAACAAGGACCGCGGCCGCGGTCGCGGCAAGGCGCGCTCAGCCAGGCCAGATGCCAGTGTCTCCACCGATCCGGTGGACACTGACGAAGATGTTGCAGCCTCCGAGAATGCATCAAACGCGTTTGAAGCCGAGCCGGACGACGCGGACGGGGCTTTTGATGTCGAGATGGCGCAAGCTGAACCGGTCGCTGACAATGCGCCGCAGACTGCCGACAACGGACATGATGACGAAGGCAATGGTGGCGAAGGCAATGGTGGTGAGCATCATGCCGACGACGCTCATCACGAGGAGCAGGATCAGGTCGAGCAGGTCGGTGGCGACGCCATGGATGATGTGCCTGACCGTCCGCGTCAGTTCAACCGCCGCCAGTACAAGATCCAGGAAGTCATCAAGCGCCGCCAGATCATTCTTGTGCAGGTGGTCAAGGAAGAGCGCGGCAGCAAGGGCGCGGCACTCACCACCTATCTTTCGCTGGCAGGCCGCTATTCTGTGCTGATGCCGAACACGGGCAAGGGCGGAGGCATCTCGCGCAAGATCACCAATGCCGAGGACCGCAAGCGCCTGAAGGAAATTGCGCATGAGCTCGAGGTGCCAGAGGGCATGGGGCTCATCCTGCGCACGGCTGGTGCGGCCCGCACGCGCGTCGAGATCAAGCGCGACTATGAATATCTGATGCGCATGTGGGAGAGCGTACGCGAGCTGACGCTCAGCTCATCCGCACCCTCGCTGGTTTATGAGGAGGGCAACCTCGTCAAGCGCTCGATCCGTGACCTTTACAACAAGGACATCGACGAGGTTCACGTGGCCGGCGATCACGCCTATCGCGAGGCCAAGGACTTCATGCGCATGCTCATGCCGAGCCATGCCAAGAGCGTGAAGAACTACCATGACGACCAGCCGCTTTTTGCCCGCTATGGCGTGGAAAGCCAGCTGGATGCAATGTTCTCGCACACGGTCACGCTGAAATCAGGTGGCTACATCGTCATCAACCAGACCGAGGCTCTGGTTGCGATCGACATCAACTCGGGCCGCTCGACGCGCGAGCACAACATCGAGGATACGGCTCTCAAGACCAACCTCGAGGCAGCCGACGAGATTGCCCGCCAATTGCGCCTGCGCGACCTTGCCGGCCTGATCGTCATCGACTTCATCGACATGGAAGAGCACCGGAACAACCGGGCCGTCGAGAAGAAGATGAAGGATTGCCTGAAGGATGACCGTGCCCGCATTCAGGTGGGCCGCATCTCGGCTTTCGGCTTGCTGGAAATGTCGCGCCAGCGCATCCGCACCGGCGTGCTGGAAAGCTCGTCCATCCCCTGCCCGCATTGCGCCGGCACCGGCATGCTGCGCTCGCCTTCATCCGTCGCGCTGCAGATCCTGCGCGCGCTGGAAGAGACGCTCATCAAGAGCAATGCGCACCACCTTACGGTCCGGACCCGTCCGGAAGTGGCGCTCTATGTGCTGAACCAGAAGCGCGCCCATCTGCGTGATCTGGAAATGCGCTTTGGCGTGACCGTGATGGTCATGGGCGATGGCACGATCCTGGGCCAGAAATACTTCGATGTGGAACGTGGCGATTTCATCGACAACGCCACGCGTGTGATCGCACCTGTGCGTGCGGCTGCCGTCATCGACCTTGAAGACGATGCGCTGGACGCGGCCGCCATGGCGGACGCGGAAGCGGAAGAAGACGATGGCGGCGAAACATTCGAGGCGCGCCCGGCGCGCGCGCCACGCCAGGACAGCGAGAGCGGCGAGAATGGTGACGGTGGCGAAAGTGCCGACGGAAACCGGAAGCGCAAGCGTCGTCGCAGGCGGCGGCGTGGCGGCGAGCGTGATGCGCAAGGCAATCCGTTGCCCGAGAATGGTGCTTCCGAGAATGGCGCGGACGGCGGTGATGATGCCGAAGATGACGAGCCGGAGAGCGAAACCGGCGCTGAAGAGGGTGCCGCCGCAGCCGAGGCCCGCAGCAATGCCGAGGACGGCGAAAGCCGTCGCCGCCGTAGGGGTCGCCGCGGCGGTCGCCGCAACCGCAACGAGCGCGGGGAAGGCGAGGCTGTCGCTGACGAAGGCAATGACGATGGCGAAAATGGCGCCATCGGCGAGCTGGTGGCCGAGCCTGTCGCAGAGGTATTGCCCGAGCCTGAGCCGGAAGTCCTGGTCGTGGCGGAGAAGCCCAAGCGCGCCTCGCGCAGCCGCAAGAAGGTCGTCGAGACGGCCGAACCCGAGGCCGTGACATCTGAACCGATTGCGGCCGAGCCTGCACCGGAACCGGTTGCTGTGGTTCCAGAGCCGGTTGCGGTTCGCGTGCCAGAGCCGGAGCCTGTGGCTGTCATCCTGACACCGCCAGACCCGGACCGCCCCAAGCGTGGCGGCTGGTGGAGCAAGAAGTAGCGTCAGCAGCTTCGGCAAAAGCAACAAATTCAGAGGCCGCCGCGAGCCATCGCGGCGGCCTTTTTCTTTTCAACGCTTCAGCCAGCGCTCCAGCCGCTGAACCGCATCCTGGCATTCGGCCATTGAACCTGCGAAAGACAGGCGCACGGTACGGCTGCCGCGCGCCTCGTCGAAATCGAGCCCAGGTGTGATCGCGACACCGGCCTCGTTCAGGATGGTGCGACAGAAAGCCATCGAGTCATTCGTCCGGTCGCCGACATCGAGATACATGTAGAAGGCGCCATCAACGGGCAGGAAATTGCCCAGGCCGATGCGAGGCAACTCACGCTTCAGCAACATCCGGTTTTCCGCATAACCTGCTTTGATCGCTTCGCATTCGGTAGTTGCGTCAAAAGCGGCCAGCCCCGCGATCTGGCTGAGATAGGGCACCGAGATCGAGAGGTTCTGCTGCAGTCGCTCGATCGTCCGCACCATGCGCTCGGGCACGACCAGCCAGCCCACGCGCCAGCCTGTCATGCAGTAGTATTTCGAGAACGAGTTGACGATGATTGCGTCACGGTCGCTGCTGAGCGCGGTGGTTGCTGGCGTCTCAAAGGTCAAGCCATGATAAATCTCGTCCGAGATGTACCAGAGGCCGAGTTCGCGGCAGGTTGCGGCCACATCGGCGATGGCGTCCGCCGACATCACCACGCCGGTCGGGTTGGCCGGGCTCATGGTCAGCACGCCTGCCAGCGGCTTTTCCGCATGCGCCTTCAGGATATGTTCGCGCGTCAACGCGTGGCGGCTGTCTGCGCCAACTTCGATCGCCACAGGTTCCAGCCCCAGGGCGAGCAGGATGTTGCGATAGGCCGGATAGCCCGGTGCGGTGATCGCGACGCGCGCGCCCGGCTGGAAACAGGCCAGAAAGGCCAGAATGAAGCCGCCGGATGAGCCCGTGGTCACCACCACGCGCTCGGGCGGGACCGTGACGCCATAAGCTTCGCCATAGTGGCGCGCGATGCGCTGGCGCAGTTGCGGCAGGCCCAGCGCCTGTGTGTAGCCGATGCGACCATCAGCCAGCGCAACCGACACCGCTGCGCGGATTGAGGCCGGTGTTGGCGCCGACGGCTGGCCCACTTCCATGTGGATGACCGAGCCGCCTTTGGCCTCGATGGCGGCTGCCTGGTTCATCACATCCATGACGATGAAGGGCGCAACACGCTCGGCGCGCTCGGCAAGCGCTGGCAGTCTCGAATCGGTCAATCGCGTCATCGTGTTCTCTCTGGCGGTCAGGTTGGGCCCGTATTCTGCCGCAATAGGCCACGATAGCGTTGCCTCCAAGCGCCAAGCGCGATACCGCTGAGGCATTCACAAGGACAAGCATCGCTCATGTTGACTGCCCACTTTCGCCGGATCGCCGCCGCTATTGCTTTTTGCGGCCCTCTTCTTCTTGGCGCAATCGCACCGGTTGTCTCGCCGGTTTCCCCGGCAATGGCGCAAGCCACGTTTTCGCCAGAGCAGCGCAAGGCCGTTGTCGATATCATTCGCGAAACGCTGACGAAGAACCCCGAGCTCATTCAGGAAGCGCTGATCGAGCTGGAAAAGCGCAACCAGCAGGCACAGGTCGATGCGCAAAAGAACGCGCTGGGCGCCGAAAAGGCGACGCTGTTCGACAATCCGAAATCGGCCATTGCCGGAAATCCGCAAGGCGACGTAACCATCGTCGAGTTCATGGATTACAATTGCGGCTACTGCAAAAGGGCGATGGAAGACATGCGGGCCATCATCAAGGATGACCCGAAGCTGAAGGTCGTGCTGAAGGAATTCCCGGTGCTCGGGCCCGATTCTGTCGAGGCCGCCCGTGTGGCGACCGCTGTGAAGAACCAGCTCAAGGGCGACAAGTTCTGGGATTTCCATGTCAAGCTCATGGCTTCTCGCGGCAAGGTGAACGCAGCGCGCGCGCTGGACCTGGCCAAGGAAGCCGGTGCCAATGTCGATCAGGTGCGCAAGGATATGGAGTCGGCTGAGACGCGTGGCGCCATCGAGGAAACGGTTGCGCTGGGCGACCGGCTTGGCCTGACCGGCACTCCAGCCTTCGTGCTGGGCGACGAGGTGATCTTCGGAGCTGTTGGCGCCGAGGTTCTGAAGGGCAAGATCAGCGCCATGCGCAAATGCGGCAAGACCGTTTGCAGCGGTTGACGGCTGCCTGTCCCTTCAGGCTTCCCCTGTGCGGCACTTTTGGCTAAGACGGCGGCAAGACGGCTGCCACGACGCCTGATTCATGCGTCCAGCTTGAGACCATCCGTGACGGCGCATGCCGGCACGGACCAGCACAAAGCGGTGTTTCTGACCATGGCAAAGACAAGCCCCATCGATCCCGATCTGGTGCGCGAACTGGCGCAACTGATGACCGAGACCGACCTCAGCGAGATCGAGGTTGAAAAGGGCGATCTGCGCATTCGTGTGGCCCGGCAGATGCAGACACATGTGTCGATGCCCATGTCGCCAATGCCAATGACTGCGATGCCACCGCAACAGGCAGCGCCGGTTGTGGCAACCGAGGGTCCAGGCAAGGCCATGGCGCATCCCGGTTCTGTGCCCTCTCCGATGGTGGGGACGGCCTATCGCCGACCCTCGCCGGATGCCAAGGCGTTTGTCGAGATCGGTTCGGTCGTGAAGGCGGGCGACCGCATCCTGCTGGTTGAAGCCATGAAGACCTTCAATGATATCGTGGCGCCGCGCGCCGGCACAATCACTGCGATCTTCGTTGAAGACGGCCAGCCGGTTGAATACGGCGAGCCGCTTGTGGTGATCGAGTGAATGTCGCGTCGGATGGCGGGCTGAAAATGTTCGACAAGATCCTGATTGCGAACCGAGGCGAGATTGCGCTGCGCGTGCTGCGGGCAGCCAAGGAACTCGGCATCGCGACCGTCGCCGTCCATTCAACTGCCGATGCCAACGCCATGCATGTGCGCCTTGCTGACGAGAGCGTCTGCATCGGGCCGCCATCTGCACGCGAAAGTTATCTCAACATCCCCGCGCTGATTGCCGCCTGCGAAATCACCGGCGCTGATGCTGTGCATCCGGGCTACGGCTTTCTGTCGGAAAACGCGCGCTTCGCAGAGATTCTTCAACAACACAACATCGCTTTCATCGGCCCCAAAGCCGAACATATCCGCGTGATGGGCGATAAGATCGAGGCCAAGCGCACGGCAAGGCGCCTTGGCATTCCGTGCGTTCCAGGTTCTGATGGCGGCGTGGCTGACGAGGATGAAGCTCTGCGCATTGCGCGCGAGATTGGCTTCCCCGTCATCATCAAGGCGGCTGCCGGTGGCGGTGGGCGCGGCATGAAGGTTGCGCTCAACGAGGACGAGGTTGTCGTGGCGCTGCAGACAGCGCGCACCGAAGCATTGGCCGCTTTTGGCGATGCGGCTGTCTATATCGAGCGCTATCTGCAGAAGCCGCGCCATATCGAAATCCAGATTCTCGGCGATGGTCAGGGCCGCGCCATCCATCTGGGCGAGCGTGACTGTTCCCTGCAGCGCCGCCATCAGAAGGTCTGGGAGGAAGGCCCCTCGCCTGCACTGAATGCGTCCGAGCGTGAGCGCATCGGCATGACCTGCGCCAAAGCCATGGCTGATCTGGGCTATCTGGGTGCCGGCACCATCGAGTTCCTCTATGAGGATGGCGAGTTCTACTTCATCGAGATGAACACGCGCATTCAGGTCGAGCATCCGGTGACGGAGATGATTACCGGCATCGATCTGGTCAACGAGCAGATCCGGATTGCAGCTGGCGCGCCACTTTCGATCCGACAGGAAGATGTCGTGCTGGATGGCCATGCCATCGAATGCCGCGTCAATGCCGAGCATCCGGCCACATTCCGGCCCTCGCCCGGCAAGATCCAGTCTTTCCACACGCCCGGCGGCCTTGGCGTGCGCGTCGATTCAGCCGCCTATCAGGGTTACGTCATTCCGCCGCATTACGATTCGCTGGTCGGCAAGCTGATCGTGCATGGCCGTACCCGCACCGAATGCCTGATGCGCCTGCGCCGCTCGCTTGACGAGTTCGTCGTGGATGGAATCGACACAACGCTGCCGCTGTTCCGGACGCTGGTGCGCAACCAGGACATCCAGAATGGCGAATACAGCATTCACTGGCTGGAAAAATTTCTGGCCGCAGGCGGGATGGATGAGCCGTCAGCCTGAGGCTTAATCCTGAGGCAGAATGCCAAAACGTTCCCGAATCCAGCCTGACATCACGCCGGAGATCGTGCTGCGCGCCTATTCCATCGGCATTTTTCCGATGGCGGAGGATGCCGACGATCCGGGCCTTTTCTGGGTCGAGCCCGAGAGCCGCGGCATCATCCCGCTCGATAACTTCCATATGTCGCGCAGCCTGCGCAAGGCCGTGCGCTCGGACCGTTTCGAGATCAGGGTCGATACATGTTTCGATGCCGTAATTGCCGCTTGCGCCGGACAGGACATTGCGCGGCCCGAAACCTGGATCAACAGCCGCATCCGCGCGCTTTATGGCGCGCTCTTTGAGCAGGGCCATGTTCATACGGTCGAATGCTGGCAAGATGGCCATCTGGCAGGCGGATTGTATGGCGTCAGCCTCGGCTCGGTCTTCTTCGGCGAAAGCATGTTTCATCGTCAAAGCGATGCTTCAAAGGTCGCGCTGGTGCATCTGGTCGCGCGGCTGAGGCGCGGCGGATACAAGTTGCTCGATGCACAATTCCGGACCGATCATCTAGCGCAATTCGGCACACACGAGATCGCGCGGGCGGAATACAGGGTGCGTCTGGCACAAGCCGTAGCGCAGCCTGCCAACTGGTGGAGCTGGCCGAAAGGCACAATTGTCGGCGGAGATTATGCGCTGGCAGAAATCAGCAATTCGCCGTCAGCGCGCTGAGATGTTTCAACGGCTGCTGTCACGCTCTGCGCCGCCAATCGGGTTGACGGGGAAAAAGCGCTGGCTGGGCGCCTGCCTCGGCTGAACCGGCACGCCGCGCGGTGCATCGACATCAACACGTGGCGCTCCGGGCTGCTGCGGTCGGGGCGCGCCGGGCGCCCCTGCCGGCTGGGCTGGTCGCTCGCGACGCTCTGGTGGCGGCAACGGCGCTTCTGGTTCCTTGACTTCGGCGATCACTTCCGTGCCACCTTTGCAATCTGTCAGCCAGACATCATAGATCGAGTGTTCCACACCGTGCAGGCCGGGGCTTGCAGCGAACATCCAGCCGCCAAAGATGCGGCGATATTCGTTGGAGAAGGTTACCTCGTCGACCTCGACAAAAGAGGTCGTTTGCGGTGCTTCGGTCGGCGGGCGTGTCCAGCAGATCTTGGGAGTCAGCTGCAGCGAGCCGAACTGCACCGTTTCATCGACGGCCACCTCGAAAGAGATGATTCTGCCGGTGATCTTGTCGAGGCCAGCAAAGACAGCCGTCGGGTTCCGGATGCGATCAGCCAGCGCGGGATTGGCGACAAGACATGTTGCTGTCAAAGCCAGTGCAGACATCAGGGAAGCAGTGACAGAAAGACGTCGCATCGATCAAACCTGTTCCCGCAGGCGCAGCGCCGCAGGATTCGCCTGGCAGGGCGTTAACATGCCAGCTGGGGCAGAAAAAGGGCGGGACGGCAACACTAGGCTTTTGGCGACCAGGCCTCATAGTCGCCACCCGATGATGCGCGCGGGCCATCGTTTTGCGCCGAACCTTTGGGACGATAGGCAAAGGCGGTGCCTGTCTGGTTGGCGGCATGGGGTTCCTGCCATTCACGCGCCGTGTAGCTCTCCTGGCTCGGCGCAACGTCGACCGTGTGATGCAGCCAGCCATTCCAGCCGGGTGGCACTTTCGATCCCTCGGCTTCGCCCTGATAGACAACCCAGCGGCGCTCGAAACCCAGCGCCTTGTCCTTCACGCCACCACGCGTGCGGTAATAGGTGTTGCCGAACTCGTCCTTTCCGACCAGTTCGCCCTTGCGCCAGGTGTGGAACCGTGTGCCGGGCGTGTTGCCCTGCCACCAGGTGAAGATTTCGAGCAGGGCTGACTTGATCGACATGGGTGGCGTTTTCCGGCAGCAATGACTGAGACGCCTTATGCCGCGCATGCTCCGCTTTGTCCATCAGCCGTGCTTGTGCTGGTGGCCACCATATGCCCGATGCGGGCTTGCTTCACCTCGATTGCGCTTCCAGAATTGGGCAATTCACCGGGAGACAGAAAGGATTGCCTCACATGCCGCGTCATCACCTGAAGAACGCAGAGGTTCTGGTGACAATGGACGCGGAGCGCCGCGAGATTGCAGGCGGCAGTGTGCTGGTTGAAGGCAACCGCATTCTGGCAGTTGGAACGGCTGACGAGTTGGCTCCGCTTCTTCAGCCGGACGACACGACAATCGATCTCGCTGGACATGTTGTCATGCCGGGCCTCGTCAACACGCATCACCACATGATGCAGTGCCTGACACGTGCCCTGCCCGCCGCGCAGGATGCCGATCTCTTCGGCTGGCTGAAGGCGCTCTATCCCATCTGGTCGAACCTGACGCCTGACATGGCCAGGACAGGCGCGCTGACAGCGATGGCGGAACTCATCCTGTCCGGCTGCACCACCTCATCCGACCATCACTATCTCTACACAGACGGCGTCAAGCTGGATGATGACATCGAGGCGGCGCGCGAGATCGGGCTGCGTTTCCACGCGGCGCGTGGCGCCATGTCCATTGGCGAAAGCGCAGGCGGCCTGCCGCCGGACCATGTGATCGAGCGCGAGGATTTCATCCTCCGGGACACGCAAAGGCTGATCGAGACGTTTCACGATGCTGCACCGCTGGCCATGACACGGGTGGTTGTGGCGCCCTGCTCGCCGTTTACGGTCAGCCAGGACCTGATGCGTGAGTCGGCAATGCTTGCGCGTGCCTTCCATGTCTCAATGCACACCCATCTCGCCGAGAATGACGATGATGTGGTCTATACCCGCGAGAAATTCCGCTGCACGCCAGCTGAATATGCCGAAAATGTTGGATGGACGGGGTCAGATGTCTGGCATGCGCATTGCGTGAAGCTGGACGCCCCCGGCATCGCCCTCTTCGGGCGCACCGGCACAGGCGTCGCGCATTGCCCCTGCTCCAACATGCGGTTGGCCTCGGGCATTGCGCCGATCGGGGCGATGCGGCGCGCCGGGGTGCCGGTCGGGCTTGGGGTCGATGGCTCGGCCTCGAACGATTCGGGCCATATGCTGGGTGAGGCCAGGCAAGCGATGCTGCTGGCGCGTGTCGGCTTTGGCCCGGCCGCCATGAAAGCGCGCGAGGCACTTGAAATCGCGACGCTCGGCGGCGCGCGCGTGCTGGGTCGCAGCGACATTGGTGCGCTGGCGCCGGATATGGCGGCAGACATCATCGCCTTTGATCTTGATGCGCTCGGTTTTGCCGGGGCCGAGCATGATCCAGTGGCGGGGCTGGTCTTCTGCACACCGGCTCAGGTGGCCTTCTCGATGATCAATGGCCGGATCATTGTCGAAAGCGGCACACTCAGAACGCTCGATGTGCCACGCCATCGAATCCGCCACCGCGCCGCCACGCGCGCCA